>JBEVIF010000128.1:0-7967 GCA_040510795.1 Acidimicrobiia bacterium | reverse complement strand
GATCTTCCTCGGCCCCGGCTCGGACGCAATCTTCTCGACCCTCGGTGAGCACGGAGCGAAGACCGTCCTGCACCTGGACAGCGGCGATCGATTGCCCTCGGCTCCGGTGGCAGCAGCCTTGGCGGAACGAGTGGAAGCCGACTCCCCTGACTTGATCCTCCTTGGTCAGGCCTACAACGACCGGGATATCGCCGGTCGTCTCGCCGCCAAACTCGGAGTGGGCATCCTCTCCAATGCCAGCGACATCCGGCTGAACGGTGGCGGGGTCGAGACCGACCACGAGATCCTCGGTGGAAGCCAGGTCGCAACGGCTAGCGCCTCCCAGGGACCGTACATCGTCCTGGCCCGGCCAAAGTCGTTTGTCGCTGCAAAGATTGGCGGCGGAGCCGCGACGGTCGGAGGCGGATCGCCAGAGGTCGAAAGGCTCGAGCTGCCCGGGGCGACCGCCGCGGACGCCAGAGTCGTCGAGTCCCACGTCGAGGACAGGGAGGGCCCCCAACTCGGAGATGCATCGATCATCGTCTCCGGAGGACGGGGTCTCGGATCGCCGGAGGCCTATGAGCTGGTGGAGAAGCTGGGCAAGCAGCTCAAGGCAGCGACCGGGGCTACCCGCGCCATCGTCGACGCCGGGTGGGTTCCCTATGCCAAACAAGTGGGCCAGACGGGGAAGACGGTCAAACCCGACGTATACATCGCCTGCGGAATCTCTGGCGCGATGCAGCATCTGGTGGGAATGAAGGACTCGAAGACCATCATCGCCATAAACAAGGATGCCGACGCCCCGATCTTCTCAATCGCCGACCTCGGTGTCGTCGGAGATGTGCACAAGGTACTCCCCAAGCTCATCGAGGCGCTGGATAGCCGCTAAACAATCGGTCATCACATTGACTAGCCGCTCCAGCGGGATGAAAGGAGGCTCGCGTGGATTTAAAGCTCGAGTTGATATTGCTTCCGGTCACTGACGTGGACCGTTCCAAGCATTTCTATCAGGAGAACATGGGGTTCGTCCTGGACGTCGATCACCAGCCAAACGAGGACTTTCGCGTGGTGCAATTCACGCCGCCGGGCTCAGCGTGCTCGATCACCTTCGGGAAGGGCATAGTCGATACGGCTCCCGGTTCAGTGCGCGGGCTGCATCTGGTCGTCACGGACATCGAAGCGGCGCGCGACGAGTTGATCGGCCGCGGCGTCGAGGTCGGCGAGATTCGTCATATGGGCCCGAAAGGCTGGGAGCCAGGACGCGATCCCAACCACGCCCGGTACAACTCCTTCGCCGATATCGCCGATCCCGACGGCAACACCTGGCTGCTCCAGGAGGTGCCAGGAGCGGCTGAGGGCTAGCACCGCCCCACCCGACCCGGTGGTTTGATCGAGCCCCTCGGCGGGTAGCACCAGGGGATGCAAAGAGACACGGTCCGAATCGAGAAGCTCCCCCCAGATGGGATTGATCAGGCGGCCGATCTCCTCGCCCGGAGCTTCGAGACCACGCCCGACTACACCCACATGTTCCCCGACCCCTACACACGCAGAGACGCTCTGCGCGGGTTCATGAAGGCGCCGGTTCGCGACAGCCAGGCGGAGGGCAACTGTTGGGTGGCGACCGATGGGACCATGATGCTTGGCGTCGCCGCATGGCAGGCGCCCGGCCGTTATCCCTGGTCGCTGGGTCGCAACCTTCGAGCCGTGCCCGCAATCATGTCTGTGCTGCGCCATGCCCCGGGGTCCTTCCGCGATCTCCTGAAGTTCGGCTCGACCATCGATTCCCACTTTCCGGACACACCGCTCTGGTATCTCCAGGTGATAGGAGTCAGCCCGGAGGCGCAGGGTCTGGGCGTGGGGTCAGCTCTTCTCGAGCCGGCGTTCGACCTCGCGGACGGCGACCGGGTCCCGTGCTACCTGGAGACGTCGAACGAGAAAGCGGTCCCCTTCTATCTCCGGGCTGGCTTCCATATCGATCGGCAAGGTGTCGAATTGATGCCCGGCGGGCCCACCTACTGGTTGATGGCCCGGCCACCCCGATAATATCCGCTGGACATCCCCTCACCCGGCAAGGAGTGCCATCACGACGCAACCCGTCATCGAACTGGTCGAACTGGGTTTCCCCTGGCCCGGACTCGATCCGTTCATCTTCACCGTCCACCATTTCGATGCCTACCCGGAAGGGAACGACGATCTCGGTCCGGCCGCCTCATTGGGCGGGCGTGACATCGGCGTCGACTTCTCCTATCTGGACGGGTGGAGCATGTACCACGGCGATGTGGTGCCGGGCTTCCCCCAGCACCCTCATCGGGGCTTCGAAACCGTCACCGTCGTCCGCCGTGGATATGTCGACCACTCGGATTCCCTCGGCGCCACCGCGCGGTACGGCCAGGGTGACGTGCAATGGCTGACCACCGGCAGCGGGATCATGCACGCCGAGATGTTCCCTCTTCTCGACCCGGGCGGACCTAATCCGATGGAGTTGTTCCAGATCTGGCTGAACCTCCCGCCCGAATCGAAGATGGTCCCGGCATATTTCGGGATGCTCTGGGGCGAGGACATCCCGAGGATCTCCCCTTCCCCGGGTGTCGAGGTCGAGGTGATGGCCGGCCCCATCGAGTCCAATCGACCGCCCTCTCCCCCGCCCGACTCATGGGGATCGCGGACCGACTCACATCTTGCCATCTGGCACACCACCATCGAGCCTGGCGCGCGCTGGCAAATGCCACTCGCGCCGACCGGGGTGAATCGGATGCTGCACTGTGTGCAGGGCAACGACGTGCGGATCGGGTCCACACGCTTCGGCGAGAAGATCGGCGCCAGGCTTCAACCCGACGTCGGCACAACCGTCGAGAACCACGGCGACCCGGCCGCCTTTCTCGTTCTTCAGGGACAACCGATCGGCGCCCCCGTTTTCCAGTTAGGCCCATTCGTGATGAACTCGGCCGAGGAGTTACGGCAAGCGGTCGACGATTACCACCGCACCCAGTTCGGCGGTTGGCCCTGGTCACGCCGGGATCCTGTGCATTCCCGAAACGAGGGGCGGTTCGCCATCCATGCCGATGGCAGGGTGGAGCATCGGGACATGATCCCGACCGGTTGATGGCGGGCTACAGCGGCACACCGCTGATTCAAAAGCTGGGCATCAACGAGGGAGTGACGGTCGGCATCCTCAACATGCCCAACTACTACGACCTCGACCTCGGCGACCTGCCCCCCGAAGTCCAGATTCACCGTGGTGAGTTCCCGGCCAACATCTACATCGTCTTCGCCGAACGCTCGGACGAGGCCGAGCGGGGGTTCCAGGCGGCGATCACATCGTTACCGCCGGATGGCGCGATCTGGGTGTTCTGGCCCAAGAAGAGCTCCGGCGTGGATACCGACTTGACCGAGCAAACATTGCGAGACCTATTCCTCCCGACGGGAATGGTGGACAACAAAGTGGTGGCAGTCGACGAGACCTGGTCCGGCCTCCGGTTCGTCGTCCGCAAGGAAAATCGCGAGAACTGGCCGGCGGCCTGACGTCAGAGGGTGAATCTAAAGGGGAGAAGCTCGTCGAGAGTGTGCTCGCGGATCTCGGACCCCTCACCAGCAGCCACGATGACCTTCTCCACGCCGAACTCGGCCATGATCTGCCGGCAACGCCCGCAGGGATAGGCCCCCAGGACATCTGTGGCGTCGATACAGGTGACCGCCAGAGTGTCGATCTTGCGCACGCCGGCGGCGACCGCGGTGTGGATGGCGGTGGCCTCGGCGCAATTGGAAGTCGGGTAGGCGGCGTTTTCGATATTGGCCCCGGTGAAGGTCTGCCCATCTGCAGCCACGACAACCGCTCCGACGCGAAAATGTGAGTAGGGCGAGTACGCGTTCTCGGCCGCAGCACGGGCGGCAGCCACCAGGTCTTCTCGATTCACGACTGCTCCAGGAGGTCGGCCACGAAAGAGTCCGGGTCGAAAGGCGCGAGATCGTCGATCCCCTCACCCAGCCCGACGAACTTAATCGGGACACCGAGCTGTCGCTCGATTGCGATGACGATGCCTCCTCTGGCGGTCCCGTCGAGCTTGGTGAGCACGATGCCGCTGAGAGGGACCGCGGCGGAGAACTCCCGCACCTGGGTCACACCGTTCTGCCCGCCGGTTGCGTCGAGGACCAAAAGCACCTCATCGACGCCGCCACTGTCGCCAGAGGCGACTCGATGGATCTTCCCCAACTCGGCCATCAGGTTCTTCTTGGCGTGAAGGCGGCCCGCCGTGTCGACGATCACCACGTCGTCTCCCCGGGCTCGGGCCGAGCCGATGGCATCGAACGCGACGGACGCGGGATCTCCACCCTCCTGCCCTGAGACCACCTTCACCCCGAGACGATTCCCCCACGTCTCGAGCTGGGCCCCCGCTGCGGCCCGGAACGTGTCACCGGCAGCGAGGACGACTCCGCTGCCGTTGTTCTGGAGCCGCGCGGCGAGCTTGGCGATAGTGGTCGTCTTTCCGGTCCCATTCACACCCACGACGAGGATCACAGCCGGATTGTTGTCGAGATGCAACCCGCGGTCCTTGTCGCCCAACTCCGCCCTCAACTGCGTGGCGAGCGCCTCACGTGCCTGTTCGGGCGTCTCGGGAGCGGCAGACCTGACCCCGGCCACCACAGAGGTGGTGGCCTCGAGACCGACGTCGGCCCCGAGCAGCGCCTCCTCGAGTTCATCCCATGTGTGGTCGTCGAGCCCGGTGCCCCATGCCCGACGCAGAGATGCCCCCAGGGCGGTAGCGCTGCGCCCGATCCGGGATGGCCGTTTCGTCTCGACTGACGAGGATTCTCCATCGGCGCTGCGCCGGCGACGGATCACTATCAGGACCGCGATCACGACGATGACCGCGACGATGACGAAGATCAGGGCCCATTCGCTCGTTCCCATAGCTATGCCAAGCTAATTAGACGACGAGGTCGATACCGACCGGGGTCATGTCCTTTCGGACGACCTGGGAGGACCCACCCGGCTCCATGGTGACCCCGTAGAGCACGTCGGCCGCCTCCATGGTCTGCTGTTGATGGGTCACGATCAACAATTGCGCCCTCTGACGGAACTCATCGACGATACGGAGGAAGCGCCGGAGATTGGCGTCGTCGAGAGCGGCCTCGACCTCGTCGAGCACGTAGAACGGGCTCGGCCTCGCTTCGAATATGGAAAAGAGGAAGGCGAGAGCGGCCAGGCTCCGCTCCCCACCCGAGAGCAGGGTGAGCTGGCTGACCTTCTTGCCCAGCGGTTGCGCCTCGATCATCAACCCGGAATGGGCGTTGTCGGGGTCGGCGAGCCGGATCCGTCCCCGCCCCCCCGGGAAGAGCACGGTGAAGTAGCGCTGATATGCCTCCGCCACCTCGGTGAACGCCTCCTGGAAACGCAGCTCGATCTCGTCCTCCAGCGCCCCGATCACCTTGCGAAGCTCGGAGCGAGACGATTCCACATCGGCCAGCTGGTCGACCAGGAAAGTGTGCCGCTCGTCTAGCTCGGCGAACTCGTTGGCCGCCAGAGGATTGATCGGGCCGAGCCGGCGAAGCTGAGCCGATCGCTCCTCGAGGATGGCGGGCAGATCGGCGTCATCTGGATAGTCCGGGCGGAGCGCACCACGAGCCGCGTCGGCGTCGGAATCGGCATCACGGCGGATGCTCTCGATGACATTTTCCTTCAAGAGACGCAACTCGGTCAGACGCACCTGCAGCGTGGCGAGTCTCTCGCGCGCCGCAGCCGCCGAGGTTCGTCGCTCTTCCATCTGGGAGCGCGCCTGAGACAGCTCGGTGACAGTGCCTTCATTCTCGGCTCGGAGACCGGCCTGGCGCTCACGGAGGGTCGCCAGCCTGCCTTGCAGGATTTCGACGGCGTCGCGGGCGTATCGATCGACGAGGTCGAGCCGCTCCACGGCGATCGGGGCCGGTTCCTCGCCAACGACACGAGCCAGGTCGGCCTCGATCCTGGCGACGCGCTCCTCGAGCAGACGACGGCGCTCGGAGATCACCCCTTGCACCGAGGCCGCTTCCTGCCATTCGGACCTTGCAATCTCGCGATCGGCAGCGATCTGGATGCGCCGGCCCTCCAACTCTTCCCAAACCTTCATTCTCCCGGCTTCTTCTCCTTCGAGAGCCTCGAGACGCCAAGTGAGCTCGGCGATCTGCCTATTCCGCTCTGCCGCTCCCTCCTCGATCGAGCCAAGCCGCTCTTTGAGTCGGGCCCGTTCGCCTTCGAGGGCATCGACAGATTTCTGGAGCCGGCCCATGGCCTCGGCCCGTCCGGCCAGCGCCGCCTCGGCCGATTCGAGCTGCTCGAGGGCCGCCCGCTCCAGGTCGCGGCTCTTCTCGAAATCGCGCTTAGCGGCGGTGTGGATGGAGGAGGCGCGGGAAAGGTCCGTCTTTGCCTGTTCGGCCGTCACTCGGGCTGTCTCGACCATCGCTGGCCCGGCGCCGTCGAGCTGGGCGATCTGGACACCGTCGATCGACACCAGGTCGCCTTCAGGTGTCACCGCCCTCAAGGCAGGATGGCGGGCGACCAGGGCAAGAGCGGTCGCCCATCCCTCCACCAGGAGGACATCGCCGAGCAGGTGGCGGGCCAAGCCAAGGTCAGCCCGCGGTCCGAGCCGATCCAGCAACGCATCCACGCCGGACCCCGCAGCGATCTCGGATGCCGGTGCCGATCCCCGGTTCACCGCCGACACGACCGGTACGCCCCCTCCTCCGGCAGCCTTGACCGTCTCCACCGCCTCCTTGAGCCGATCGACGCTCTGGAAGGCGACAGCGTCGGCCCAGCGTCCCAGTGCCGCGTCTACCGCCTTCTCCAACCCAGCCGGGATGTCGAGACGGGAGACGAGAGCCCCAAGAGCTCCATCCACGGTCTCCACCTTGCGCCGGGATTCGATGTCGAAACTGCCGGACAAGGCAGCTTCCAAGGCATCGACTCTGGCCTCGGTGGCAGCAACGGCCAATCTGGCTTCGGTGATCGCTTCCTCGGCCCCGGACCAAGCCTTTTGATCGGTCTCGCGCCGGCGGCTCGCCTTCTGATAGCCCTGCTGGAATCCGGACACGTCCTCGTCGAGGGCACGAATTTCATCGTTGATCCGCGAGATCTCGCCCGATTCGTCGCCGAGCTGCGAGTCGACCACGGCGAGTCTGCGATCGATGCCCTCCACCTCGCGGCTGTCGCGCACACCAGCAGCCTGGAACACTGATAGCTCGCCACGCACTGCCGCCAGCGCTCCCTCCGGGGAGAGCGCATTCTGGGTGGCGATAGCCCGCTCCTCGTCTTCGAGACGTCTGAATCGCGCCTCCATTGCCTCCGCATGACTGGTCGCCTCGGTCTCGGATGCGCGGACTCCCGCGACCTCGTCGACGATCCCGCCAAGCTCCGAACGAAGATCCGATCGGCGCTCGATCCCGGCCTGCCTCCTCCCGATGACGGCACGGCTTCGCTCTTGGGCCACAGCTCCGAGACGCCGCAATCTCTCGACCGTTGTCTCGAGCCGGGCGGCTGCCCCGGTGTCGCGGTCGAGATCCATTCCGACCGTCGATGCCCGAGCCGTCAGGGCCTCGACGGATGCCGTCAGGACGCCCAACTCCGACTCATCGGATGCGATTTGACCGGTCAGTGTCTCCAGGGTGACGCTCCCGGCATCCATCTCGGTCTCGTAGGCATCAATGGCAATCCCGGCGAGGAACAGACTCAGATCGCGCACCTCGGATTTCAGCCCGTGATATCGCTCGGCCGCCCGCGCCTGACGGCGGAGGGGTCTCAACTGCCTTTCGATCTCACCAATGAGGTCGTGGAGTCGGAGCACGTCTTCGTCGGTCCGTTCGAGACGGCGCTCGGCTTTCTCCTTGCGGCGGCGGAACTTCAACACCCCGGCCGCTTCCTCGATGATCGAGCGACGGTCCTCGGCGCGGGCGTTGAGCACGCCGTCGATCTGGCCCTGGCTGACGATCACGTGCTGCTGGCGACCGACGCCCGAGTC
>JBEVIF010000127.1:0-3378 GCA_040510795.1 Acidimicrobiia bacterium | reverse complement strand
GAACCTGATGTCCAGGCTGCTGCCATCGGTGGACACCGTCTCGAGCGCCGCCTTCATGGCCGGCGGCATGTCACCTTCCTGAATTGCACTAACAACCGCGGACGCAGAATCCTCGTCGTGGAAGACCAAAGTGGCGTCGAAGTTCGATCTGCGTTGCACATTGGCGAGACCGGCTGCCAGTAACTCACGGGCCTGGAGCCACGCCACTGCGTCGTCGACCTCCCAACCGCATGCCGGGGTGGCTACGGGGCACCGGGTGTGGAAACGACAGCCTTCCGGCGGGTTGGCCGGATTGGGCACCGCCCCCTTGAGGCCCTTCATTACGGAAACCTCTGCGCGGATGTCGGGGTTGGCGGCGAGGAGAGCATCGGTGTACGGGTGACGGGGGTCTTCGAAGAGCTCTTTGGCAGTGCCGTATTCGGCGACCTTGCCCAGGTACATGACGGCGATGCGATCGCTCATCAGCCTCACGACGCCGAGGTCGTGGCTGATGAACAGATAGGTCAGGCCGCGATCTTTCTGCAATTCGTGGAGCAGGTTGAGGATCTGGGCCTGCACCGAGACGTCGAGGGCGCTCGTCGGCTCATCTAGGACGATGAACTCGGGGTCGAGGGCGAGGGCCCGGGCTATGGAGATCCGTTGTCTCTGGCCTCCGGAGAACTGATGGGGGTACCGGTAGAGGTGCTGGCGACCGAGACCGACGCTCTCTAGCAGCGAGACGACGCGTTCGATGAGCTCCTGGCCGGATGCCTCTTTGTGGACCTGGAGCGGCCGGCCCACGAGGTCCTTCACGAGCTGTCTCGGGTTGAGCGAGCTGAAGGAGTCCTGGAAGACGATCTGGCAGTTGCGCCGATAAATCTTCCACGCCTTTCCCGAAAGCCCGTCGACGCGGTGATTCGCGTCGATTCGCTCCACCTGCTTGCGTTGCTCCACGGTGCGATCGGCTTCGGGGATGGGGTCGATCTCATCGAGTCTGGCGGCGTCCTCGTCCGAGAGCCTGAAGTAGATCTTGCCACCGGTCGGGGGCACCAGGCCGCCGATACAACGACCGAGCGTCGTCTTGCCACATCCCGACTCGCCGACGAGACCCATCGTCTCTCCAGGACGAACCTCGAACGAGACACCGTCCACTGCCCGCACGTGGCCCACGACACGTTGCATCGTGCCTTCCTTGATCGGGAAGTATTTCTCGACCCCGCGGACTGATATGACCGCTCGTTGGGCCGCTCCCGATGGCTGTGTTCCCTCCACGGCCGTTACGGAGGTCATGAGACCCACCCCGCCAGCGTGGGCAGGACGACAGAGCCATCGTTGGTGTCGTAGGCGAAGCAGGCGACTGTGTGCTCCGCCCCCACCATCACGAGCCCCGGGTCGGTGGTCCGGCATATCTCGACGGCAAATGGGCATCGGGTGTTGAACCGGCATGCCGGGGGCGGCTCGACCAGCTCGGGCACGGTCCCCTCGATGGCCGCCAGCTCGCCTCTCTTGTGGAGGGCGGAAGGGACGGCCGCCATCAAACCTCTCGTGTAGGGGTGCTTGGGCTCGCTGAACACCTCTTCGGTCGTCCCCGTCTCGACGATGCGCCCGGCGTACATCACGGCGACTCGGTCACAGATCTCCTTGACGAGCGAGAGGTCGTGGCTGATATAGAGCACCGACGTCTCGAGACGCTGCTGCAACTCGGCGATCAGCTCGAGGATCCGCGCCTGAATCGTCACGTCCAGCGCCGTCGTGGGCTCGTCGGCGATCAGCAGGTCGGGATTGCAGGCGAGGGCTTGGGCGATGAGGACACGCTGCTTCATCCCCCCGGATAGCTCGTGGGGGTAGCTGTCCATGATCTTGCGCGGGTTGGGGATCTGGGTCTCTTTCAGGGCGTCGGCGACCAACACGTCGACTCGCTCTCTCAACTTTTCTGCCTTGGCCCGCCAAGGAGGGAGCTTGAGCAGGAAGCGCTCGAAGCTGCTCGACTGCTGACGGGCGGCGCGGCGGATGACACGGGGCGCGCTCTCGCCACCCAAGGGCTCGAGGATGTCCTCGGAACGGTGCTGGTAGAAGACCTCTGCCACCTGGCTCCGTATCGAGAGGGCCGGATTCAGCGCTTTGCCCGGGTCCTGGAAGATCATCGCGATCCGATCGCCGCGGATCTCCAGCATTTCCTCGTGAGGGATCTCGAGGAGGTCGATCGGGCCGCTGCCATTCTTGCGTGCCTCGGTCGACCAGAAGTCGATCTCACCGCCGGCGTAGATCCCGGGCGGGCTGGGGACGAGACGGATGAAGGAGCGAGCGGTCACGCTCTTACCGCAGCCGGTCTCGCCGACCAGCCCGAGCGTCTCTCCATCGCGTATGTCGAAGGAGACTCCGTCGACGGCGTGTACCACCCCCGCCTTGGCCTGGAAATAGACCTTGAGATCCCGGACCGATGCCACCAAGGGCTGGGTGGCTCGGTCACGTTGGGTGTCGATGTCGACTTGGCTCCTGGTCACGACCTCACCCGGTCCGGCCAATCCGTAGCGCCGATCGAGGTCACGCCGACCAGTATGTCATGCGACCACCGGCTAGCTGCCTTCACCTCAGTCCTCCCGTGCCCTTCCTTTGCGCAATCGATTGCTGACCCTGAAACGCACGATATAGCGCGGGCGCGCGTGGCGCAACAGTGGGTCGAGCGGTCCACCGCACCGATGAGTCTCGCCACGTCGAACCGTCTAAACCTTCGTCGGGACCTGAATTTGGTCTCAACACCAGATCGAAGGAGATGAGCATGAGAGAGCTGTTGGTGCAGACCTTCCTGACCCTGGACGGTGTCATGCAGGCCCCCGGCGGGCCGGAGGAAGACGACAGCAACGGGTTCGCATATGGCGGCTGGTCGGTGAACTACTGGGACGAGGAGATGGGTCAGGCGATGGACGAGGTGGTCAGCAAGCCATTCGCGATGGTCCTTGGGCGCCACACCTACGACATCATGGCGGCGTTTTGGCCGCACGCCTCCGAAGAGGAAGGAGCGACACCGTTCAACGAGGCGACCAAATATGTCGCCTCGCGGGGTCATCCCGATCTGGCCTGGAGCAACTCGCTGCTCATCGAGGGAGACGCCGCCGACGGCCTCGCTGCCCTCAAGGCTGAGGATGGGCCGGAGTTGCAGGTCCATGGCAGCGGGAACCTGGCTCAGATGCTGATACGCCACAATCTGGTCGACCGGTACCGCCTGTGGATCTTCCCGGTCGTCATCGGGTCGGGAAAGCGTCTGTTCGGCGAAGGCACCATCCCCTCCGGGCTCGAGCTGATCGAGGGCAGGACGTCGACGACGGGGGTTTTCATGGGCACGTACCGGCCCGCAGGCGAGATCGTCACCGGGACGTTCGGGTTGGACTGACGACAGAC
>JBEVIF010000126.1:0-4862 GCA_040510795.1 Acidimicrobiia bacterium | reverse complement strand
GGCGTACCGGACGTCGGTGGCAGCTATTCGATCGACGATGACTGCCAGGTCTTCATCCGCCCCTTCCCTGATTGCCTCCATGTCGTTCGTGAAGTTCTCTTTAGCCGCCACGATCTTGTCGTTCCACGAGTCGACCTGGGTGATCAGGGCCATCGCCCGGTAATGGCTCTGCGCTGTCACTGCATAGATGCCCTGCTGGGCGAGTTCCAGCTGATCTTGGAGCTCGATCACCTGGTCCATCTGGCGGTTCATCGCGTTGATCACGACGATGCTGAAGACGCCCATGGCGAGAAGGAGCAGCGCACTCAACAGGAAGCCGGCGAGCAGTTTGGTGTGGATGGTCGCCGGCGCACGCGCCACCATGTCGATGAGCGGGCGCACCCATCGAACGGGAAGTGGATCTGGATTTGCTTCCGGCGCGCCCTTATTGACCGCGTCTGTCATGTGCCTCCCACCTGACCGATGCCCGGCTTTAGAGCGATGAAGCCTATTCCCTCGAACTGATCGTCGTATGGGTGTTTGTCCCCATGCAGCGGGGTGCGAGATCAGAGACAGGGCTACCGGCTAGGCCAGCCGATGCTCGTAATGAATCAAAGTGATGTCGGGGAGCACGGTCTCACCGGTTCTCACAAAACCAAGCCTCTCGTAGAAATGCTGATTACGGGTGGCGTATATCGGCGTGTCCAACGTCCAGACGGTCGCAGGAAACGTCCGCTCGATGAATCCCATCGCCTGAGTGCCGATGCCTTTGTTGTGGTGGGCCGGATCGATGGCGAGGACGCCGAGATGGAAATGCCCCGCACCTTGATCGATGACAGTCATCCCTCCGATGATCTCGCCATCCAACGAGACCTTGTAGCCCTCGCCGCGCGCAATCGTGGCCAGAGTCTCTTCCACCGAGTCGTAGCCGGGAGGGCCGCCGATCTCGACCCCTGGATAGAGGCGAGCATCATCGTGGAACGCCGCGATCTGCACCTTGACCAGGTCCTCGGCATCGACGGGAGTCGCCAGCTCGAAATCGATGTTCATCGTCGTTCCGCCCGGAAGATCGTCACCGGTTCGGCGATGCCCTTCAGCTCGAATTTGCCGATCTCGGTGAGCCTGAAGCCGTCCCCGGAGACGATCCCTACCACCGGCTCACCGACGTACACCTCGGCCGCGTCAGCCTGGGAAGCGATCCGGGCCGCGAGATTGACAGTCCTCCCGAAATAGTCACCTTCGTCGTAGAGCATCGGCCCGGCATTGACCCCGATATGAGCCTCGGGAAGCCCGCGGGAGGGTGCGCTGTCGACCATCTCGAGTGAAGCCATCACGGCATCGTCGGGATCGCGGAACTGGAGGAACACGCCGTCGCCCAGCAACTTGATCACGTTTCCCCGATAATCGGCAGCCACCTCGGTGGCCAGCTGAGCAAAGGTGAGGGCGACCTCTGCTGCCACATCGTCACCCGATTCCTCGGTCAGTTCCGTGAAGCCGGTGAGGTCGGCGAACACCGCGGTCTCCACCAGGTGCGGCGGGCGTTGCCGGACTCCGGCCTGCTCGAGGGCGGTCTCGACGTGCCCGAACTGATGCTCGGTGGCGAATGCTTCCGAGTGTCGACGGAACAGCCAGCTCAACAGGTCCTCGCCCGAGCGCCCCACGCGGAGGCCGACTTCACGCAGTGCCGCCTCGTACGCGTCGTTGTCGTTGAGGCCTCTTCGCCGGAACTGCTCCTCGACAGTTTGATGGAAGTAATGGGGCAGGTACTGGGCAACGCGACGTGTGCTGTCTCCCCAGACCCGCGCCATTCGGATCACGTCCCGTTCGTCCAGACCCGCGGCGAAGAGGATCCGGACCTCCTCCAGGGCTTCGAGGTCCTCTTGGCGGACGAACTCGTCCGCCTCCGGCCTGGGCAAGCCAAAGGCCATGTAGATGCTGTCGAGCGTGGCAAATGGGATCCCGATCGCTTCGGCTTCTTTGGCAAAGGTCACGTCCGACCGGGGGAATTGCCGGCCCGCGCTCTCGAGGTAGCCGAGCGACAGATGACCTGTTGCCAGCGCGATGGCCAGCGACTCCTCCTCGATTCCCATCTCATCGAGCTGACGGACCACCCGCACATGCATGACGTCCCGCCGCGCGAACGCTCCGTCCTCGGATTGCAGGATTCCCAGGTCCACGAGCCTCCTGATGTGCGCAGGGCTCGTGCCGGACCGATCGGCGAGCTCCTCTTCGGAGAGGCGGTCGGCCATCCGACCGCCTCTCAGTCGGCGTAGGCGAGGGGGTCGGTCATGAAGACGTCGTGACAGACCTGGGAGCAGAAGTAATAGGTCTTGCCTTCGTATTCAGCCGTCGCCGCGGCGTCATCCGTGTCGATCTTCATCCCGCATACGGGGTCCGTCACCATCGCCATCGACAACCTCCTGGAGCCAATCCGTTCGTCATACCCGAGCGTATTCACGCGGAAACCAGGATGCATGGGCCCGAATGTCCCCCCTCTACGCTCCGGCACCGTGTGAGGGCAGTTGTCTACGACCGGTACGGGACCCCCGATGTGCTGCGAATCGAGGAGGTGCCGACGCCGACGCCGGGACCAGGTCAGGTGCTCGTCGACGTCATGGCGACATCGGTCAACCTCTCCGACTGGGAGGGCTTGGTTGGCTCACCCTTCTACGCCCGCTTCGGTGGCCTGCGCAAGCCGCGACGCCGGACGCTGGGCTCTGACATCGCCGGCCGGGTCCAGGCAGTCGGGTCTGGAGTCACTCGCTTCCGACCCGGCGACGAGGTCTACGGCGAGATCCCGATGGGGGGCTTCGCAGAGTACGCCGTGGCTCCTGAGTCGGTGCTGGCCCACAAGCCTGATGCGCTCACCTTCGCCGAGGCCTCGACGATTCCACAACCTGGGCCCATCGCCTTGCAAGGCACGGCCACGGTCAAACCAGGGCAGCGGGTCGCGATCAACGGCGCAGGTGGTGGGTCGGGCTCCTTTGCTATCCAGCTCGCCAAGCGGGCCGGTGCACACGTGACTGCAGTCGACAATGCCCAAAAGCTCGATCACATGCGGACGATGGGCGCCGACGAGGTCGTCGACTATCGAACTCAAGACTTCACCAGGCTCGAGCCATTCGACTTGATCCTGGACATGGTCGCCCACCGCTCGGTGTTCTCCTATCGACGAGCATTGGCCCCGGGTGGCCGATATCGGTGTGTCGGCGGTTCAGTCCGAGCCTTGCTGCGTGTCCTGACGGTGGGTGTGGTCATCGGCTGGCTCACCGGTCGCCGGCTCGGGGTGCTCGCTGTGAGACCGGGCCCGGCCCACTTCCGGCATCTGGCCCACCTCTGTGTCTCAGATGAGGTCCGCATCCACATCGACCGGACGTTTTCGATGGATGAGGTGCCCCAGGCGCTGGCTCATGTCGGTGAAGGGCGTGCCCTAGGCAAGGTGGTCGTCCAGAACGCTTGATGGCGACCCGCGTAGCCTGGCCGCCATGAGCTACGGCTGGTGGAAGTTCATCCATCTCGCCGGTGTCGTGGGCTTCGTTGCCGCTCACGGCACCTCGATGGCGGCCACCGTCTTGATGAGGCGGATCCGTGAGCCGCAGCAGGTGGCGGGAGTCCTCCAGCTCAGCGCAGCCACGGTGAGCGCTTTCTATGTCTCGACCTTGGTTCTGCTCGTGGGAGGGGTCGGCGCCGGGGTGGTCGGTCAGTGGTTCGATCAGGGGTGGATCTGGTTGTCACTGGGCCTGCTGATCGGGGTCGGGGTCCTCATGTTCCCCATGGCCCGACGCCACTTCCGCCGGATCCGCATGATCCTCGAGCTGATGGAAACCGGGACAGCCGTTTCCCAGGACGATTTCGCTCGGGTCGTCAACTCGGGTAGCCCGGTCCTCACCGCAGGCACAGGGTTCGTAGCGCTTCTGTTCATCCTCTACTTGATGGTCCTGAAACCGTTTTGAGCGCCTACCGCAAGATCATCGTCGGGGCTCATGGCTCACCCACCTCGGCAGTGGCCGAGGAGGTCGCGGCCCGACTCGCCAACCAACTCGCAGCGGAGCTGGTCCTGATCAATGTCGACGAAACGGGGAGCGGCGAGGACATTCTCCGAGCCGCGGCCGACCGGGCTCGCACCTTCGGCATCGAGGCGCAGACCCTGCATCGTGTAGGTGAGGTCGCCGAAACGATCGTCTCCGCCGCCGCCGAGCTCCGTGCCGATCTGTTGGTCATCGGTGACCACGGGATGGGACCGGACAGCCATTTCAGCCTAGGTGGCATCCCCAGCCGGGTGGCCCATCACTCACCAGTCGACATCCTGGTCGTGAGAACCTCCGATCCCACCCGGGAGCACACCTACCGCCGGGCTCTGCTCGCTACTGACGGTTCCCTCACCGCCCACCAGGCCACCCGCCACGGTGATGCCCTGGCCCAAGCGCTCGGCGCCGAGATCGCCCTGATCTACGTCGGTGACGAGCTCATCGGCGACATCGTGCTCCGGGACACCGCCGCCCGACTCGATCGTGACGGAATCGAGCGGATCCTGGCCAAGGGCAATCCGGCGGTGCAGATCTCGAGACATGCCGGCGACTACGACCTGGTCGTTGTGGGGAACAAGGGGATGACCGGCTCCCGGCGATACATCCAGCGGGTGGTGCCCAGCAGGGTGGCGCACGAAGCCGGGTCGGATGTCCTTATCGTTCGGACGGTGAGTAGGTCATTCTTCGATCTCCGCCCCGGGGAGGGCGCCGTCGTCGAGGTCGATGGCGAGAAAGTCGCGGCCTACCTGCACGATGACGGGACGACCTACGCGCTGTCCGCCCGGTGCCAGCACATGGGTTGCCTCGTCGACTGGAACAGCCGGGCCCGGACCTGGGACTGTCCCTGTCACGGCT
>JBEVIF010000125.1:0-6111 GCA_040510795.1 Acidimicrobiia bacterium | reverse complement strand
GTCAGCGACCACCCGGGCGGCTTCTGTCGCCTCGTGAAGTGTCATCGAGGATGGGCCGGAGACCGAGAGGAGGACACCCTTGGCGCCTTCCATCGAGGTCTCCAGCATCGGGCTGGAAATGGCTCGCTCCGCGGCCTGCTTGGCTCGGTTCTCACCAGTGGCCCGGCCGATGCCCATCACCGCCGAGCCGGCGTCCGACATGATGGTCCGCACGTCGGCGAAGTCGACGTTGATCAGACCCGGAGTCGTGATCAGGTCGGTGATGCCGGCAACACCGCTCATCAGGACCTCATCGGCCAGCCGGAAGGTCTCGGCGATCGGGGCCTCGGGGTCTCCCACTTCGAGCAGTCGGTCGTTTGGGATGACGATCAGGGTGTCGACCGCATCCTTGAGATCGTCTATGCCCTGTTCGGCGTGCACAGCCCGACGTCTCCCCTCGAAACCGAACGGCCGGGTTACCACGCCAACGGTGAGAGCGCCCACGGAACGGGCTACCTCGGCAACTACCGGCGCACCACCGGTGCCGGTGCCACCACCCTCGCCCGCCGTGATGAAGATCATGTCGGAGCCCTTGAGGACATCCTCCAGCTCTGCCTTGTGCTCTTCGGCGGCGGCACGGCCGATCTCGGGGTTGGCGCCGGCGCCAAGGCCCCTGGTCACTTCGCGGCCGATGTCGAGTTTGACATCGGCGTCGCTCATGAGCAGTGCCTGGGCGTCGGTGTTCAACGCGATGAACTCGACACCGCGTATGCCCGCGTCGACCATGCGATTGACGGCATTGACGCCGCCACCGCCGATCCCTACGACTTTGATGACGGCCAAATAACCGCCGCTCGACGAGTTCACGACAATTCCTCCAGTGGATATCGGAAGCTGAAGTAGAGGTTTACCGTTCACCGGCTGGTTAGTAAAGACTCAATCTCTAACCTTCAACTAGACGTCTACATCTTCGGGTCGAATCGTTACGGGGGCAGCACGGCGGGATGGGTCGGGGCGATGAGGGTCAGGGTCGAGCCCCGTGCAGGCTCTTCCCGGAGCAATGCGGCCAAGCTCAACGCCTTGGCTCCCATCTCCACCGGCCGCCCCAGACGCACCTGAAACCCGGCAACCTCCGCCCAGATCTCTCCCCCGGGCTCGGTACGCACCCTGGCCGTGGCCCGGAGCTCCTCTGGCAGCGTGGCGACGAATTCGAGCGATCCGAGGACCTCCCGGGATGACTCGGTCTCATCGGCGGAAATCGCACCCAAATCGATCCACGGCATCGCAGGATCCGGGTCGGGGGCGGTGCCGAGCTGGACGCCATCGACGGCGAAGAGCCCCCACCCCTCGTTGGTCTCCAGCCAGGCAGCAGGAACCCTCTCCTGGACCCGCACCACGACACCGGTCGGCCAATCGAGCTCGACTACGGACTCGCGGACCCACGGGTCGCTCTCGAGGGCGCTCTCAACGTCGTTCGACCGGATCAGTATGAGAGGAGTGCCCTCGACCACGTCATGCTCGACCAGGATGGTGTCAGCGGAGCTGGCGGCGATCCCTGAGGTCGTCACGGAAGCGACGCTGAGCAAAGGCGAGAGAAAGAGCCAGACGACTGCCCCGGCGAACCCGAGGGCGACGAGGAACTTGACCAGGCGGCTGACCTTGCGTCGCGCCCGGTCCTCAGCGACGACCCGTCGCCGCTCGGCTAGTCGTGGGTCAATTCTCATCATCGAATCCAACGAACTGGATCTCCGGCTCCAGCATGGTGCCCGTCTCATCGAAAACACGGTCTTTGACCGCCGCCACCAGGCTCCGGATGTCCTCAGATGTGGCCGATGACCCGGCCACGAAAAAATTGGCGTGTTTCTCCGACACGGCGACGTCCCCCACTCGCATCCCCTTCAAGCCGAGCGCGTCGATTATCTCCCCGGCCGTCGCCCCGACCGGGTTCTTGAACACGCTGCCGGCGTTGAACGTCCCGCCCGGCTGGTTGTCACGACGCCATCGGGTGATCCGTCGCAATTCAGCGCGGCCGGTGTCGGTGTCACCGGGCGAGGCCCGGAACGAGGCACTCACGACCACCCGTGTCGAGGTGATGTTCGAATGCCGGTAGGACAGGTCCAGATCGTCCGGACCGAAGATGCCCATCTTTCCGTCGGTCAGATCCAATATCGAGGCCTCGATGAGACGGTCGCGGGTCTCGGTTCCGAAGCACCCCGCGTTCTGGCGGACGGCTCCCCCGACCGATCCGGGAACCCCGATGAAGAACTCGAGGCCGGCAAGACCTGCGTCCACGCTGCTGCGCGCCACCTGCGCCAGCGGTGCCGCAGCCCCGGCGCGCACCTCTGTCCCCTCGACCTCCACCCCACCGAAGGATGATCCGAGACGGATGACCAGGCCCTCGAACCCTGAGTCGGACACGACGAGATTCGAGCCGCGCCCCAGGACGAGGATCGGCAGCTCGGAGCTCACCCCTGAGGCGACCAAATCGTCGAGTGCCTGCGCGTCGTACATCTCAGCCAGATATCGGGCAGGCCCGCCCGACTTGTATGTGGTGTAGGGACCAAGAGGGACTCGCTCGAGGATCATCCCGGAGCTGACGAGCGAACCCAGCGCGGTCATCATCGCTCCGCGAGACGGATGGCGAGCTCGGTTGGTACGAGTGTGATGTCCCCAGCCCCCATGGTCAGGACCAGATCCCCTTCGGTGACACGCTCGGCCAGGAAATCGGCGAGATCGCGACGGTGGGGAACGTAGTGGGCGTTGGCACCGTGACGGCGCACCGCCTCGACGACCATGGCCCCGGTGACACCGGGGACCGGTTCTTCCCGCGACCCGTACACGTCGGTGATGACGACCTCGTCTGCCTCGCTGAGGGCGGCGCCGAACTCGTCGTGGAATCGGGCCGTCCTGCTGTAGAGGTGGGGCTGAAAGACCGCCCACAGGACCCCGCTCGCCAGATCTCTCCCCACCGCCACGGTCGCCGCCACCTCGGTGGGATGATGGGCGTAGTCGTCGATCAAGGTGACGCCCGACACCGTTCCGCGGTGCTCCCATCGGCGGCCGACGCCGCGGAACGATGCGAGACCGAGGGCGGCAGCAGCGATGTCGCGTCCCAGCGAGCCGAGCAGGGCCAGAGCACCGGCCGCATTCAGAGCCACATGGGCACCCGGCCGTCCCAGGCTGACATGAGCATGTGCCGACGGCCCGACCAACTCGAACCGGGTGCCCCCGTCGTGCCCCGTCAAGTCGATGATTCGCCAGTCGGCCGCCGGGTCCAGGCCGTAGGTGATGGCCCCGGTGCGGCGGGCAACTTCGCGCGAGCCCGGATCGTCGGCACAGACGACCAGAGGCCCGTCGACGCTTTCGGCCACTCTGACGAACGCATCCTCGAGGTCCGACTCGGACCCGAAATGCTCCAAGTGCTCCGGCTCGACATTGGTCACGATGAGACCGGCGAGTCGCAGCCTCTCGAAAGTGCGAAAGGCCTCATCGGCCTCGACGACGAGCAGGGGCGTCGCTCCGAAATGGCCGTTGGTGTTCCAGTCGGCCAGATCCCCGCCGACGATGAAGCTCGGATCCTCGCCCAATGCCTTCAACGCCGCAACCAATAGCGCTGTCGTCGTCGTCTTCCCGTGAGTGCCGGTGGCCCCGATGGTGGTGATCCTCTCGGTGAGAGCGGCGAGAAGATCCGGACGGCGCCACACCGGTACCCCGGCCTCCGCCGCTGCGAGCAGCTCGGGGTCCTCATCGGGCACGGCCGACGAGGCGACCACCAGGTCCGAGGCTCGGGCCACCTCCGGGTGATGACCCGTGTGCGTTGCTATGCCGAAATCCTCCAACCTGTCCAGAGTCGACCCTCCTCGCTGGTCTGAACCTGAGACCTCGTGACCCATGCCTGCCAACACCTTGGCGATGGCGCTCATCCCCGCGCCGCCCGCCCCGACAATGTGGATCCGACGATGGTCCAATCTCAACTCACCAACTCCTGCATCGCTTCAGCGATTGTCATCGCTGCGTGTGGCTTGGCGATACTCATGGCGCCGATCCGCATGGCCTCGAGTCGCTCCGGCGACAAAAGGATCTCCGAGACGAGGCCCGGAAGCATGTCGAGACGGTCCTGCGAGACAACCTTCGCAGCCCCGGCCCCCTCGACGAATGCGGCGTTGGCGGCCTGATGACCCGATGAGCCGAACTCGCCGGGGATGAGGATCGATGGTGTCGCCGTAGCCGTCAGTTCGGCCACCCCACCGCCGGCGCGAGCAATAACCAGGTCACTGGCGGCATAGAACAGCTCCATCCTCTCCTCGAACGACCGCTGTACTCGGTGGACTTGGTCGGACAGATCTTCTTCCGTGCTGACATTGCCCTCGCCGGTGAGATGCAAAACCTGAATCCGGCTCCCCTTCCATTTCGTGACCAAATCACCCACGGCCCCGTTGATCACCCCAGCGCCCAGTGAGCCGCCCATCGCACCGAGGACGGGGTATCCCGGATCGAGGCCGTAGTGGGCCAGGGCCTGCGGCCTGACCTCCTCGCGGTCCAGGTTCGACAGCGCTCGGCGCACCGGGTTGCCGACCCACTCCCCTCGCTTCAGCCCTTCGGTGTCGGGGAAGGACGTGAATATGCGGGTTGCCCATCGCGAGGCGATCCGGTTGGCGAGACCGCCACCCGCGTTCTGCTCAGCGACGAGCAGCAGGGACTGCGAACTTCTGGTGGCCAAAGCCGCCGGGATGGTCACATAGCCCCCCATCCCGAGCACCACCTTCACTCCTCTCTCCTCCATGGCGGCGTTGATGGCGTCACGCGCCCGCCACACCACTCGCGGCAGGCTCAGGTTCTGCGGGCTCATGGACCGCCGCAGTCCCCTCACCTCTACCTGGAGGAAGGGAAACCCCGCTGCTGGATAGACAGTCTTCTCCAGGCGGTCACCCCCTACATACAGGATCGACGCCTTGGGGGTCCCACGTGCCAGAAGAGCCTCGCCAACGGCCAGCCCAGGGAACACGTGGCCACCCGTGCCGGCTGCGGCTATCAGAAAGGTCATGTCTTCGGCTGCACCCCTGCCTGGGCGATGTTGACGAGGATGCCGAGCGACGCCATACATACGATCAGCGAAGTGCTCCCGAATGAGACAAACGGAAGAGAGATGCCGGTTATCGGCATGACACCCAGGACGCCCCCGATGTTGACGATGGCCTGAAAGGTGAGCCAGGCGGTGAGACCCGCCGCAATCATCCTGCCGAAGCGGTCCGGTGCCCTTACTGCGACCATCCACCCCGCCAATGCGAGCACGATGTAGAGACCGATGACCGTCAGCCCGCCAATCAACCCGGTCTCCTCTCCGATGATGGCGAAGATGAAGTCGGTGTGGGCGTTCGGCAGGTAGAACCATCGGGCGCGGCTGGCCCCCAGTCCCACCCCGAAGAGGCCGCCGTTCGACAAGGCGTAATAGCCCTGGATCACCTGGTAGCCCTCTCCACTGGCGTTTCCCCAGGGATCGAGGAACCCGACGATGCGCTCGACCCTGTACGCGTCGCCGAACGCAAGGATCCAGGCGGCCAGCACGACCAGGACGGAGAGGACGAGCACGTACCGAAGCGGGGTGTCGCTGGCCATGATCACCGCCAGCGCTGCCGCGCCGATGATGATCGTCGTCCCCAGATCGGGCTGAAGGATCACGAGGCCGCCGAGCACACCCACCGTGAACACCACGGGGACCAGGAAATGGCCGAATCGGGTGAGTAGCCGGTGCTTCTTCTCGAAGAGATGAGCCAGGACCAAGACGATCGCGATCTTCGCCACCTCGGACGGTTGAAAGCTGAAACCTGCGATCGGCAGCCACCGCTGCGAGCCACCGATGACCGGTCCCACCGCCAGCACCGCGATGAGCAATCCCACGGTGACGAAGAAACCGGGCAGGGCGAGCCTGCGGTAGACGCGATACGGGATTCGGCTCGTAATGAGGAGGGCCACGGTCCCGATCCCCACGCCGACCAATTGCCTCTTGAAAAAGTAGAACCGATCCTCGGATTGGTCGATTGCCACCGCCGAGGAGGCCGATTGGGTGGCGCCGAGCCCGATCACGACCAACACGACTGCCAGGACGAGCAGCGCGGTCGCGGTGCGGTTGTT
>JBEVIF010000124.1:0-9169 GCA_040510795.1 Acidimicrobiia bacterium | reverse complement strand
CGCGATGTCGAGCTGCAAAAGTCGAACATCCTTCTCATCGGCCCCACCGGATCGGGCAAGACGCTTCTGGCCCAGACCCTCACCCGCCAGCTCAACGTTCCATTCGCCATAGCCGACGCCACCAGTCTCACCGAGGCTGGCTATGTCGGGGAGGACGTGGAGAACATCCTCCTCAAGTTGCTCCAGGCCGCCGACTACGACGTCAACCGGGCTCAGCAGGGGATCATCTACATCGACGAGATCGACAAGGTCTCTCGTAAGGCCGAGAACCCGTCCATCACCAGGGACGTCTCGGGAGAAGGGGTACAGCAAGCTCTCCTCAAGATCCTGGAGGGCACGGTGGCTTCGGTCCCGCCTCAGGGTGGGCGCAAGCACCCCCATCAGGAATTCATCCAGCTCGACACCACCAACATCCTCTTCATCTGTGCCGGAGCTTTCGGCGGTCTCGAGGACATCATCGCCAACCGCGTGGGACGGCGTGGAGTCGGCTTCGGCGCCGAGGTCCGCGGCAAGGCCGATGGGCGGCCATCCGACTTGCTCAATCAGGTCATGCCTGAGGACCTGATGAAGTACGGCCTGATCCCCGAGTTCATCGGGCGTCTCCCGGTGATGGCGACCGTGGAGGATCTCGACATGGATGCCCTGATTCGGATCTTGACCGAGCCGAAGAACGCCCTTACCCGTCAGTACGCTCGAATGTTCGAGATGGACGAGGTCGAGCTTGTCTTCACGCCCGACTCGCTCGATGCCATCGCCGCCCAGGCCATCAAGCGGGGGACCGGGGCTCGCGGCCTCCGGGCCATTCTCGAAGAGGTTCTTCTCAACACGATGTACGACCTGCCATCCCGCACGGATGTGGAGAGAGTCGTCATCGACAGGGATGTAGTCGCAGACAAGGTCAACCCCACTCTGGTGCCGGCGCGCGTCGAGGAAGGTCCAGCCGAGAAATCGGCCTGATCACTCGACCACTTCCATGGACTAGCGCCCTCCGAGAAGTTCGCCTCCATGACATTGACAGGTAACCCGCGCCCGTTAGGGTGTCTGCGACCGGCCTTGGGCGGGCGGTCATAAGGGGAAAAAGGGAGGCCTTGATCCCTCGGCCTGTATGCGGTCACCTGGGTCGTGGGGTAGCCAATGGTGAGACCGGCTCGTCCCGACGCGCAATGAAGGGATGGGATTCATGCGGGTTAGCGTGCGACGGGTTCGCTTCGTCGTCGCATTGGTGATGGCTCTGATGATGGTTTCGTCGTTGTCGATCGTTCTCTCCGGAACGGCCTCAGCGACCACCGGGCAGCAAACCGACAGCGATCACCAAGGCGAGGACTGTACCGAGCTCGACGTCCAGGGCGCCGGATCGGATCACGAGGAATGTAAGCCTGACGAGTGCGATGATCTTGCCGTTCAGAGCTTCGGTGGGGGTGATCACGAGGATTGTGAGCCCTCTGAGGAGTGCCCGGATCTAGCGGTTCAGAGCTTTGGTGGGGACGATTCCAAGGATTGTGAGCCCTCTGAAGAGTGTCCTGAGCTCACGACGCTGAGTCGTGGGGAGGATTCCAAGGATTGTGAGCCCTCTGAGGAGTGTCCTGAGCTCACGACGCTGAGTCGTGTGGAGGATTCAAAGGATTGTGAGCCCTCTGAGGAGTGTCCTGAGCTCACGACGCAGAGCTTTGGCGGGGGTGATCACGAGGATTGTGAGCCTTCCGAGGGGTGTCCGGAGCTAGCCATTCAGACTGGTGGGGATCATGGTGATGATGAGGATTGTGATTCCGAGGAGTGTCCGGAACTGGCGGTTCAGACTGGTGGGGATCATGGGGATGATGAGGATTGTGATTCCGAGGAGTGTCCGGAGCTAGCCGTTCAAACTGGTGGGGATCACGATGATGACGACGATGACTGCGAAGGCACCACCACGACCACGACAACCGTGCCCACTGTCGCTCCAACAACCATCCCCGAGGAGCTCGATCTGGTGGCGGTCGGAGCCGAGTGCTTCAACGACATCCCGTACCTCAAGTACGCGATCGACTACCCGGCAGGGCAGTCGGCGACTATCACGTTCCTGAATCCCACCGGCGCCGACATCGTCTACGAGGACGTGCCGCTGAGCGGAGCGGTGCTGTGGCCAGGGGCGAGCGAAAGCCCTCCCGACTGGCCGGGCTGGGTCCTGCAGGATGGCGTTTGGGTAGCGGCCGATGACGGGTTCCTCTGGGCGCGGGGTGATATCGAAGTTCTCTTCGAGGTGAACCCGAGCACGGTGGTCACCGTTTCGTATCCGCAGTCGAGCGAAGCTTGTGCCGACCCGGAGAACATCCCGGATGAAGTCGAAGGAACGGTGGTCACGCCACCCACGACGCCAGACCAAGTCGATGACGTGGACGTCCTTCCGTTCACCGGTGTCCACGGTGGCGCGCTCGCAGCGGTGGCCTTTGGGGCCCTCGCCCTCGGCTGCCTGATGCTGATCAGCGCCAGGCGGGATGAGGCCGAGGAGAGCTGAACTCGACCGGAAGTCGAAGACAAAGCCCCGGGTTAACCTCCCGGGGCTTTTCATGAACTATCCCGACGCCCTTGCCTATCTCGATGGGCACATCGCACATGGCATCAAGCCAGGCTTGGAGCGCATCAACGGGCTGCTCGACGATATGGGCCGTCCCGACGAGGGATACCCGATAATTCATGTGGCAGGGACAAACGGAAAGACATCCACCTCACGGTTTGCCACGCTGCTCCTGGTCGCCCACGGCCTGAGCACCGGCACCTACACCTCACCCCACCTCCAGAACGTGGAAGAGCGGCTTGCGATCAACGGTCGGATGGCGACCGAGGAGGAGTTTGCCCTCGCCGTCTCCGATGTGGCCGGTTTCGCCGACCTGCGTGCCAAAGCCGGCGAAGAACCAAACACCTATTTCGAGCTCACCACGGCGGCCGCCTTTGCTTTCTTCGCCGATCAGGCAGTCAACGCCGCAGTTCTCGAAGTTGGCCTGGGCGGACGTCTCGATGCAACCAACGTCGTGGACGCCGAGGTGTGCGTCCTGACCAGCATCGGGATCGAGCACACCGAGTATCTCGGCGAGGACGTGGCCACGATCGCCGGGGAGAAACTCGCAATCGCCGGAGCCAATTCGACCCTGGTCAGTGGACCGCTGCCGGACCTGGCGCTGGAAGTCGCCGATGCACGCGCCCGTGATCTCGGCATTCATCACCGTCACTACGGCAAGGACTTCTCCGTGCTCGACGCCGAGCCTGGAGTCAGGGGCTGGCTGGTGACCATCGGAGGCGCCGAGGACACGTACGAGGATCTGTTCCTTCCCCTTCACGGAAGATACCAACTGGTGAATCTGGCGAACGCGGTGGCCGCTACCGAGGCATTGCTGGGACGCAAGCTCGACGAAGAAGCGGTTCGAGATGCGCTGGCTGCCGCAACGGTGCCGGGCCGGATGGAAGTCCTGGGCACTCACCCCCTGGTGATGGTCGATGGAGCCCACAACGCGGACGGCGTCGACGCCCTCGCCGAATCGCTCGACGAGGAGTACCCCACGACCCGATGGCAATTGGTCCTTGGCGTCATGGGCGACAAGAACGTGGAGGCGATGGTCGAAAGCCTCGAGCCGTTGCTGGCCGGGATAATCGCCACGGCGCCCAAGTCGGAGCGGGCGGTCCTACCGTCAGTGCTGGCGGAGAGGATCAGTGACCTGACCGACCTGGCCGTGATCGAGGCCGAGGACGCGGAGATCGCCCTCGACATGGCTCGCGCCGAGGCCGGGCCCGAAGGGGCGGTTCTGGTGGCCGGCTCGCTCTACCTGGTGGGCGAGGCTCGGGCGCTGCTCATCTGACTGCAACCCGGCCTGAAGTACGCTCCCGCCGATATGGCAATCGAAAGCACTTTCATCATGGTCAAGCCCGATGGGGTCGCACGGGGCCTGGTGGGGGAGATCGTCGCCCGATTCGAGCGAAAGGGCCTGACCCTGGAGAAGATCCGGAAACTCGACATCGACGAAGATCTGGCGCGTCGTCACTACGACGAGCACGTGGAGAAGCCCTTCTTCCCCGAGTTGCTCGACTTCATAACGTCCGGACCGGTCGTCGCGATGGAGTGGTCAGGGGAGTCGGCGATATCGGTGTGCCGGGACCTGATGGGGGCGACGGACCCCAAGAAGGCGGCTCCCGGAACCATCAGAGGAGACCTAGGCCTGATCGTCACCCACAACCTCGTCCATGGCTCCGATGGGCTGGAGAGCGCGTCCCGCGAGCTGGAGATCTTCTTCGGCTGATGTGCCTGCGGCGGGAGTCCGTCCCCGTCCGCGTCTGCGGCGGTGCTCATCTCGACGCTGACGTGGGCAGCGGAACATGGGCGAAACGCGCTCTGGCACAAGATCTGGTCGACACCTACACTCCCCGAGTCGTCGCGGGAGTCATCGTCAGCCATGGCTGAAACCCTTTTTTCATTTGCTGGCCAGGACATGGCCATCGATCTCGGAACCGCCAACACGCTGGTCTACGTGCGGGGCGGTGGCATCGTGCTCAACGAGCCTTCGGTGGTCGCCATCAACGCCCAGAACGGCCGCGCTCTGGCTGTCGGCATGGAAGCAAAACGGATGATCGGGCGCACGCCCGCCCACATCACAGCCATCAGACCGCTCCGGGATGGGGTCATCGCCGACTTCGACGTCACTGAGAAGATGCTGCGCTACTTCATCCAGAAGGTCCACCGAAGGAAGTGGGCCCGCCCCAGGATCGTGGTGTGTGTGCCGTCCGGGATCACACCGGTGGAGCGAAGGGCTGTCGAGGAGGCGGCTTATCACGCCGGCGCACGCAGGGCATACACCATCGAAGAGCCAATGGCCGCGGCAATCGGGTCGGGGCTCCCAATCGCCGAGCCGGCCGGGTCGATGGTCGTGGACATCGGCGGCGGCACGACCGAGGTGGCGGTCATCTCTCTCGGCGGCATCGTCGTCTCCCGCTCGATCAGGGTCGGCGGCGACGAACTGGACACCGCAATCATCGACTGGGTCAAGAAGGAATACAACGTCCTCATTGGTGAGCGAACGGCGGAGCAGCTCAAGCTCGCGGTCGGATCGGCATGGCCGTACGCCGATGAGCCGTCCGCCGAGGTGCGCGGGCGCGATCTGGTCACCGGTCTGCCAAAGACGATCCTTCTCTCCAGCCCCGAGATCAGGGAGGCCATCGAGGAGCCGACTCAAGCGGTCGTCGATGCCGTGAAATTCACACTCGACAAGACGCCGCCGGAACTGGCTGCCGACATCGTCGAGCGTGGGATCGTGCTCACCGGGGGAGGAGCGCTGCTGGTTGGGTTGGACCATCGTCTGGCCCATGAGACGGGGATGCCCATCGTCACTGCGGCCAATCCGCTGCAGTCGGTGGTGCTCGGCTCGGGGAAGTGTCTGGAAGACTTCGACACATTGCAAGAGGTGCTCGTGTCGTCCTCTCGGCCATGACTACCTCGACCCGTCTTGACCCATGCTGACTTCGAAGCAATCTGACCGAGCCCTCCCCACCTTCATCAGCCTCCTGGTCATCGGTGTGCTCCTCATGACTTTCGACGTCAGGTTGGAAGGTGGGGGAGTGGTGGGCGTGCTGCGGAGCGGGACACAGGCGATCGTGTCACCGATGCAACGCATCGCCGCTTTCGCGGTCACACCCATCGCCAATGCCCTCGACAGCCTCTCCAACGTCGCTTCGCTCAGAGAGCAGAACGCCGCCCTTTCGGCCCAGCTCGCCGAATCGCAGGCCTCGCTCGTCGCCGTCCAGGACGATCTTGCGAAACTGGATTTGCTCGAGCAGATCTACGACCTGGAAACCGACGGAGCGGAGCTGGGTCAAACCGTCGCCAATGTCATCGGATCGGTCGACGCTGCCCTCATCATCGACAAGGGCACCGCCAATGGCGTGCTCGTGGGCCAACCGGTCATCGACACCAATGGGTACGTGATAGGAACCGTCAAGAGCGCCAGTTCCGGGAGCGCGACCGTCCTTCCCGTCACGTCGAGCCGGGATGGCCTGACCGTGCTCGTCGGCTCGCAGACCGGGACGCTGGTCACGAGGCCCTTCTCGTCGGATCTAGGGCTGGAGATGGATCTCGACGTCTTCGATGCCCGTGAGCCGGTGCTGGCAGGCGACCGGGTCCTCACCTCGGCCGCAAGCACAGACTACCCGGCGGGTCTCCCCGTCGGCGAGGTGATCGAGGATGCCTCCCCCGAGTCCACCTCGCTCACCACAACTGTCCGGCCGTTCGTGGATCCCGAGGCCCTTCGCTTCGTCGTCGTACTGGCATGGCCCCCCGATCCCGTGTCGGCCGCCACCGATGACACAATTCCCGAGACCACCGAAACGACCATCGCCGAAGACGCGACGACCACCACTACCACCCCCGAGGACGATGGTTGATGAGAGGCCGCACCGCGCTGGTAATCGGCCTAACGGTCGTGATAGCGGTCGTGGTCCAGACCACCTTGTTCGGGAGGCTGAGGGTCGTCACTCCCGACCTGGTGATGCTGATCGGGATCCTGCTCGCGTTGACGAGGGTCCGGACAGAGGCCGTCCTCGGCGTCGCCTTTCTCTCCGGCCTGATCATGGACCTGCTGGGGGCATCGCTCATCGGCCTCCGCGCGGTCGTCTACACCACTGTCGCCTTCATCGCCATCCGAACGAAGGAACGAGCCGAGTTGGGGCGGGTGACGGTCGCCTTGTGGGCCGGATTGCTCACTCTTCTTGGGGTCGTCCTCATTCTCCTCATCGGGACGCTCTTCGGGCAGGTGGCCCTGCTCGGAGAGGGTGCGGTTAGCGTCATGATCCTCGTTCCACTGGCCAATGTTGCCGTTGCCGCCCTTCTGGCACCGACCTTCGTACGATTGGTCGACCGCGACCGGACCGCTCTTCGATACCCATGAAGTTCGCGCTGAGACTCACGACGCTGGGGGTCATCTTCACCGCGATGTTTTCGGTGGTCGGGCTCAGGCTCTGGTTCATCCAGGTGGCCGAGGGGCCTCAGATTGCCCGAGCCGCCGAAGAGGCGACCTGGGTGGGCAAGACCTCGTATGCGGCACGTGGCGACATCTACGACCGAAACGGGACCCTCCTTGCCACCAGCCGAATGGTGCCGGCAATCATGATCGACCGGACGTTCGTCCAGCCCGAGCAGAAAGAGGCCCTGATTCAGGAGCTGGCCTCAATCGTCGGGGTCGACTCGGTCGAACTGGACGCAATGTACGAGGAGGCTGGCATAAACGGCCGGATCCAGGTGAGCACGGTCTCGAACGAGACGGCATATGCGATCAACGAGTCGCTCGACGAGCTTCCCGGGGTCGAGGTGGTGAAGGTCCCGGAACGGGTGTACCTGACCGGGCCCACTATGGCACATGTCATCGGTCACCTCGGTCTACCGGAGGAAGCCGATCTCACCGAGCGCCCAGACCTCGATCGAGACGTCCGCATCGGCAAGCTAGGTGTGGAGCGGGTCTACGACGGGGTGCTCCGGGGCATCGGAGGCTCGGTTGAGTATCGCGTGAGGCGGGGCGAGATAATCGAACAACGCGCACCGGTGGACCCGGTCACGGGCAGCTCGATCGTTCTGAATCTCGACCTCGCACTTCAGGAGCAGGTCGAGCTCGCCCTGGAGAGTGGCGTGGCTCTGTCCAATGACGTCAAGGAGGAGGAGAGAGCCGACGGGGAGGAGGTCTTCAACGAGACCCAGAGGGCCGCTGCGGTCGTCCTCGACGTCGATACCTTCGATGTCCTTGCCCTGGCTTCTTTCCCTGATTTCGACCCTCAGCTCTTTGTGGCCGGCATCGACGAGTCCACCTTCAGCGGCTTGAACGAGACCAAGGCGTTCAACAATCTGGCAGTGAGCGGTCTCTATCCACCGGCCTCGACCTTCAAAGCGATCACCTACACCGCCAAGGTAGAAGAGAACCTGCCGTTCCCCACCGACGTGGAAGGAGTCGACGGCGACCTGATCCATTGTGACGGGACACTCGTCCTCGACGAACTGGCCGATGGCTCAGCACAGGTCAAGCACGACTGGTATGACCCGCGGAATCTCGGCTGGCTCGACATCCACGGAGCCCTGTCGAACTCCTGCAATATCTATTTCTGGAATGTCGCCTTGGGCACCTATACCGCCTATCCCCAGGGGTCGGCCAAAGAGAACATCCTGCAGGAATGGGCCACCCGTGTGGGATATGGGCACGAGACCGGCATCGACCTCACCAGTGAGGCGCCCGGGATCATCCCTACCCGCCAGCTCTTCGAGGAGTGGAAGGAATATCAGCTCGAGAACCCCGATGAGCCGCCTCGACTCGAGCCGGCCCGTCTCGAGCTGGCATCACCATGGCTCGGTGGGGACCTCATGGACTTCGCCATCGGCCAGGGTGCCTTCACGGCCACTCCGCTTCAGGTCGCGTCCTCGTTTGCGGTGCTGGTCAACGGCGGGAAGGTGATGGAGCCCCGCGTGGTGAAGGAGACGATCGACAGCGAAGGCAATGTCACCCCGGTCGAGCGCCCGGCCCCGGTGACGGTGGACATAGATCCGGCCACGCGGGCGTCCCTGCTGGAAGATCTCGGTGGCGTCGTGAACGGGGGCACGGCCGCGGCCGCCTTCGCCGATTTCGGTGAGGGGGTGGAGAACGTCGGAGGGAAGACCGGTACCGCCCAGGTGTCGGCGACCCGGGACAACCACGCCTGGTTCGTCGGAGTCGCCCCTCTCGACAACCCCAAATACGTGGTAGCGATCCTCATTGACGAGGGCGGGTCCGGGGGGCAAGTGGCGGCACCCGTGGCCCGGAACATCATGCAGTATCTGACTGGCAACGAGCAGACCCCGATTGTCGAGGGCGAGGACGCCGACTAGTGGCTGTGCTCACCCGTCTCCGCGAGGTGGCCGTCGACCGGGGTCGCAACAAGTCTGACCGCATCCTCTTCGGGACGATGCTCGCCCTCTCCGCCTTTGGATTGCTCATGGTCTATTCCGCAACCAGGAGCGGCGGCTCGGTGGGAATGGAGCGGCAGATGATCTTTGTGGCTGCCGGGCTGACTCTCTACGCGGTGATCTCCAATATCGACTATCGGGAATTGAAGAACCTGATCCCGATCGTGTCGATCGCGGTTCTGGTTGGGTTGTTCGCGGTCTACTTGTTCGAGCCGGTCAACGGGGCAC
>JBEVIF010000123.1:0-7904 GCA_040510795.1 Acidimicrobiia bacterium | reverse complement strand
CTGTTCGAAACCGAGGAAGCCGGCGAAGTCTTTGATCCAAGCCGGACCGACGTCGGCCTGGAACGTCGCCACCACCAAGCCGTAGGCGGCACCCACGGACAGCAGGTTCATAGCAATCGCCTTTGCGGGGATGACCAACGAGCGGAAGGCGAGCATCAGCAGTATGAAACTGAGCCCGAGCACGACGGTGAACACGATCGGCGTGTAATCGTCGACTTGATCGAGGAAATCCACGGTGATCGCTGTCTCGCCGCCGACGAAGACCTTCGTCTCGCCGACGACCGCACCAGGGACGATGTCCGCACGCAGATGCCGCAGTGCCTCCTGCGACTCGATCGAATTGACGTCGCCAAGGGTCTGCACCGACAGGATGGCCACGTCGTCCGTCGACAACGGATCGACGATTGCCGGCCCAAATCCCCCGTCGGCAACCACGTCGGACTCGAGGTTGGCCAGCGTGTCGGGGATGTCCGACCCCGTCACCACGACCTCGATCGGTGAGGTGAAGCCTCCGGCGAACTCGGTTGCCAAGATCTCGAACGCCTGCTTCGACTCCATCTCGTCGGGGAGAGTCGAAACTCCGGAAAGGCCCTTGTTGATCGAGAACAGACTGCTGGCCGCGAGCAGAAGGATGCCGCCGGCAAAGACGATGCTGAGAACGGGCCGGCCCATGACGGTCTTCGTGATCCGATCCCACATCCGACCTTGTTCGTCCATGGTCCGCCGGCGTCGAACCCGCAGCGACTCGATCCGGTCGCCGAGCAGCGAGAGCACCGCGGGGAGGAGCGTCATCGAGGCGAGCACGGCCACGAGAACCACGAGAATGGCCCCAAGACCCAGGGCCCGGAAGAGGGTGTTGGGCAAGATCAGCAGACCGACCAGCGCGAGGACCACGGTCAGCCCCGAGAAGAAGACGGCCCTCGTGGCGGTGGCGCCGGCGCGCGAGATGGCGTCGAGCTTCTCGAAACCATGGAGACGCTCCTCCCGATAGCGGGAGACGATGAACAGTGAATAGTCGATCCCGACGGCGAGACCGATCATCGTGATCATGTTGGTGATGAAGAAGCTCAGGTCCATGAAAAGCCCCAGCAACGCGGCCAGTCCCATGGCGATGCCGATGGCCACCACGCCGAGGATGACCGGGATGACTCCTGACACCACAGACCCGAACACGAGCACCAGAACGACGAGCGCAACCGCAATGCCGATGGTCTCGCCAGTTCGGAGATCCTCCTCCGCGATCGTGTTGAAATCGCTGTTCAACGTCGCCGGGCCTGCCATCAGTGCCTGGAAACCATTCGGTGCCGTGACGTCCGCCAATGTGTCGCGCACCACCTTCGCATTGACTCCGGTCTCGTCGACCCCGTCACCGGCGACCACCACGGGAAGCAAAGCTGACAGGCCGGACTCCGACACAGGCCCGGTCTCGGACATATATGTGCCGACACTCGTAACCACATCGGGTCCCAGAGCGAGGAGAGTGGATTCGATCTCGGTGACATAGGCGGCATAGGCCGGATCGGAGACGTCAATCCCCCCGGAGGTCACCACCACGTATTCGGGGTCTGTTGGCTCTACCCTGACCTCCTCGATGAGGTTGGAAGCCGTGATCGATTCCGGCTCGTCGGTGAAGGTGATCGAGCTGGTGAGCGCGTCGCCCAACAGTTGGGAGGTGAGTGCCAGTGCCGTCACCAGCGCCAGGACCCAGATGACCACTGTCCGCCAGGGTCGTCGGCCGCTGCCTCGGGCCAGAGATTGGGTGAATGACATTTGCTCCGCTCCTCGTGGCATACCCGGGAAATCTCGATTACACTGTAAGCATACGGTGTAAGCCCGTCAAACCCGAAATGGAGCCCACGTCCAGATGACCAGCACCACGACCAGGACTCCCCTGACCCGAGACCGCATCATCGGTGCTGCGGTCATCCTGGCTGACAGCGGCGGAGTCGAAGAGCTCTCCATGAGAAAGCTCGGCGCCGAGCTCGGAGTGGAGGCGATGTCGCTCTACAACCATGTCGAGAAGAAGGACGACATCCTCGACGGCATGATCGACTACGTGTTTCGTGCCATACCTCTTCCCGCCGACGACTCCGATTGGCGCGTCGCGATCCGTGAGACGGCCCTGGCCGCCCTCGACCAGTTCGTCGAGCACCCGTGGATGGTCAACCTGTTGATGCAGCGGGGCATCTATGGGCCGTCCTCGCTCCGGTTCATGGACCGGGTCATCGGGCTCTTCCGCGCCGCCGGTTTCTCGGAAGAGGACTCGCACCACGCGTGGCAGATGCTGGCAAGTCACACAATGGGGTATGCGTTTCAACAGATGTCGGGTGGTGAGGACAAGGACGGGTGGGAGTCGAACATCCCCGACCTCTCGGTGTTCCCCAATGTGGCCGCGCTCGCCCCGTACCTCGCCAAGTGCGAATTCGAGGTCGAATTCGCATTCGGGCTGGAGATCATCATCGCGGGACTCGCAGCGCGACTCGAGGGCTGAGCACCTTCCTCGGATCCAAATGAGTGGGTCCCCCGGAATGACGCGAAAAACCCCGAGGGAGTGCTGGCCGAAGCCCTCACCCTCTCGGGGTTCTCGACCTTGCTGGCACTCCAGCCCCGAAGGACTGGTCTCCCAGCGAGGTATCAAAGTCACCTCTCGGTCACTTCGACTCCGATCTGGAGTTGCCTCCAAGTCGGCTCCGCCACCATAGGTCTGCCCTTCTCGACGGAGCAACTTGAACCGCAGATGAAATTTCGCGACTTAGCCCTCTTCTTCGCGACCCCTTGGATGGGGCCTATCACCGGCCGACTTCTAACCTCCAGGGTCATGGCAGACCAGGATCAAGTGACACAATTGAGGCACCTAATCGCCCAGACGGCGAGGGAACACCACGAGTCCCACGGGAGCGACCCGAGCCCTCGATGGGCTGAGTGGTACGCCACCCGGCTTCAGCCCGAAATGGGCTCCTTCGTCGGCTTCGAGCCCACGGTCGAGGAGGTCACGGCGTGGCTGCAGGAGGCCGATGAGAAGTTCCGGGCGGAAGAGAATTCGGAACTGCACTGGCCGGCTTTCTACGCCGAGCTAATCCTCGACTCTTTGGCGGTCACCGAGGGCTGAGGGCTCGATTACGTCGATTGGGCCTTCACCAGCGGGGCCACCTTGCTGCCCAGCAGCTCGATGGCGTGGAGCACCTGCTCGTGGGGCAGGGTGCCGACGCTGATGTGAAGCATGAACCTGGCGATCCCAAGGACCTCCCTCATCCGGATGATCTTCGTCGCCACCGTCTCGACGTCGCCGAGCACCAACGATCCCTCCGGGGAGCGCATCATCTCGAACTGAGGGCGCGTCATCGGCCCCCACCCGCGCTCTCTTCCCAGCTGGGTCATGGCAACCGCATAGGCGTTGTAGTACTCATCGCCCGCCTGTTCATCGCTGTCGGCGACATAGCCGTGGGCATGAACGGCCAGCGGGGCGAGGGCGGGATCGTGCCCCGATTCGGCCAGCGTCTTGCGATGGAGGTCGGCGAAGAAGGCGAATCGGTCCGGGTTGCCACCGATGATGGCGAGGGCGACCGGGAGTCCGCGAGTGGCCGCCCGTACGATCGACTCCGGGCTGCCTCCAACCCCGACCCAGATTGGAAAAGGGTCCTGTTGGGGCCGGGGGTAGATCGCCTGGTCCTCGAGTGGCGAGCGAAACCTGCCAGTCCAGGTGATCCGTTCCTGATCGCGGATCGCCAGCAGGAGCTCGAGCTTCTCGGAGAACAACTCGTCGTAGTCGGAGAGTGAGTAGCCGAAGAGGGGGAAAGACTCGATGAAGGATCCCCTGCCGACCAACAGTTCTGCCCGGCCGTCAGAGACCAGATCCAGTGTGGCGTAGTCCTGGAATACTCGAACCGGGTCGTCGGAAGATAGGATGACCACCGCCGGGGTGAGGCGGATCTTGCTGGTCATCCCGGCAGCCGCCGCGAGCACCACCGCAGGCGAGGAGCTGGCAAAGTCGGGACGGTGATGCTCCCCCACGCCGTACACTTCGAGCCCGACCTGTTCGGCGAGCACGATCTCTTCGAGTACATGGCGGAGACGCTCGCCGTGACCGATCTTCTCGCCGGTCTTCGGGTCGGGATACGTCTCGGCGAAAGTGGTTATCCCGAGTTCCATCATCATCGATCGGGTTGGGCTTGGTTGCGCTTCAACCATTCGCGGACCCACCACAGGTCGTCGTCCGGCATACCGGCGCCGGGCAATGGCTTGCCGACACCTGGAAGCTCGTCGAACTCTCCGGCTTCGATCGCCTCACGAATCAGCCTCTCAGGGAGTGACTCGTAGATCTCGCTCGTCGGGCGATCTTTCATGCTGGGACGATATCGCCTCGAGCCGATCGCGTCGTCGGCTTAGGGTTGGCTCGGTGCCAACACGTGCCCGCGTCATATTGGCCATGCTCCTCGCTGCGATTCTTTGCGGTTCGTGCATCAGCCCCGGGGTCGAGGGGTCGGGGAATGTCATCACCGAGTCGAGAGAGGTCAGTGACTTCAACGAGATCGTCCTCGGCGGCACCGGGAGGGTGGTCGTGGACGTCACGGGGACCGAGTCGCTCACTATCGAGGCCGAGGACAACATCATGCCCTTCCTCGAGACCAGGGTCAGCAACGGGCGTCTCCGGCTCGAAACGAATCGGAGCATTTCGCCGACATTAGAAATCGTCTACACGATCACGGCGGAAACCCTCGATGGGCTGGTCATTAGCGGGAGCGGGGTCGTCGAGGCCGAAGCCGTCGATAGCACCGATTTCCGGGTCGACATCAGCGGCTCTGGAGACGTCGACGTCGAGGGGACGCTCAGCGGTCTCCTATCGGTGTCGATAAGTGGTTCCGGAGAGTTCGACGGTGAGTCGCTGACTGCGCTCGAAGGTCAGGTCGACGTTTCCGGTTCGGGAAACGCCGTTGTCAATGTCACCGACGACCTCGACGTGTCGGTCTCCGGGTCAGGCGAGGTGCAGTATCTCGGAGAACCAAACGTCGAAAGCTCAGTCAGCGGTTCGGGCACCGTTACTCCGCGGGAGTGAGTCGCTCGAAGTAGGCGGCCAGGTCGCGGAATTGCTTGCCGAATATGCGGCGGGCCAGCAACGGGTAAAGCCACTTACCCATCCCCGGGGGACGGAGGAAGGTGGCCTTCGTCACCTGGGTTATGCGTGATCCTGATCCATGAGGCACGACGACAAGGCTGATTTCCCTGATCTGAAACCGATCCTTGGCCTGCCACCTGATCGAAAGGTCCCCCATCTCGATCACATCGACTTCGACGTCGAATTGCACCCGCTCCGCCCCGGGTCGATCGAGATGCTGGTGAAACCGAAACCGGGTGCCCGGCTCGACCTTGCTTCCGTCGATCAGGTCCACCTTCTCGACGTTTTCGCACCACAAAGGGTCGTTGCGCGTGTCTGAGACAAAGGCGAACACCTCGTCCGGAGGAGCCGGGATTTGCGCCGACACTGACACGGGTCGGGCGGGATAGCCGTCCACGGGGCGACGATATCGACGCTGCGGGCCTCGCGAGCACATCAACTTCGAATCGGGACCAGAATGGGCCGACGGATCACAAAGGAGGATGCGATGACCGACCAAGGCGACAATACGACCGAAGCCGGCGAGAGCAAACAGCAGCGCTGGTTTGCCGAGGTGCAGGAGGCGCTGGACCGGACCGGTGACGCCCTGCGCACTGCGTGGGACGCCACCCGCGACAGTCGCATGAGCGCCCTCGAGTCGGCCAAGCAGGCGGCAACGGAGCTGGGCGAGGTGATCGACCAGGGCATCGCCGCCGCCAAAGAGCGCTGGGCGGCCGCCGATCAGGAAACAGACAATGAGACCGCGTCAGTCGCGGACGACGTCGTACCCGATGAGCCCATCGTCGTCGAGGCTGAGCCGACACCACCGTCGGGAGATGTGACAGTCATCCCGGTCGAGACCGATACGACGGATCAGTCGTAACGCCTGTTGCTTGGCTTCAGGCTGATCGGCCTGACGCCAAGACCGCTCGGCGGTGCTCTTCGAGGACCCGGTCCGGGTCGTAGACCCGGACCATCGGCGCTTCGACCATTCCGATCTCCCCGCCATCGCGGCTGACGGACACGAGCCTGAGGTCATCGTCGCCCCGACCATCGGCTGAGGCATGAGGCCCGACAAGGGCCAGAGCCCGTGTTGATTCGTCGCTCCGAGCCAATTCGTCAGCCTCCAGCACGGTGGCATACGCATCGGGATGCTCGGTCATGAGCAGGGCGAGCAAGAGCTCGTCACGGGCCTCTGGCACCGTCTCGGAATCCAGGGCTCTCCGCAGTGAGCGCCGCCCGTCGAATCCCCGGGCCATCGCCCAGTAGGCGTGACCTCGGATCATCGACGACGGGTGCCGGGTGTGGTCTTCGACCGCCTCCCGCGCAGCCTGCTCCTGGGCATTGCCGGCGGCGACCAGGAGGTTGCGGCGGATGAACCGTCCCTGCCTCCGCGGCACGTACCACCAGTTGAATCGATCGAGCAGGGCATCGTCGGACAGCGCGAGCGATTCGGCGAACGGGAGCTGTCGCGGCCTCTCGCCGGCCGTTGCAAGGGCGCGGCCACCCGGCGGGCAGGCGATCAGGCAATCGTCGCACCCGTAGATCCTTCGGCCCATCAACGGTCGGATCCACTGCGGCACCGAACCGGGGGCCTGCAGCCACGTCGATAGACAACGTCGTGCGTCGAGCCCCCACTCCCCCAGCGCACCGGTCGGACAGGCCGGGATGCAGGCCGAACAGGTCCCGCAATCCCGCTGCATAGGACGGCTGACCTGTATCGAGGCGTCAGTGACCACGGTCCCGAGCAGCATCCAGGGCCCGTGTCCGGGCGCCAACACCATCGTGCTCTTTCCTAGCCAACCCACACCGGCGCGTACTGCGGCCGCCCTGTCGACGAGTCGGTTGTCGTCACTCAAGATCTCGGCCCGGAACCCCCGATCGAGGAGATGTGCGGCGGTCGCCTCGGTGATGCGACGGACGCCCTCGTACTGATTGGCCGTCGCGAACCGGCCGACGACAGCCCCCTCCTGTGACGGCGTATCGGCCCGCGCCAAATAGTCATAGCTCACTACGACCAGCGATTTTGCCCACGGGAACGTTCGTGAGACGTCGGTGGCCAGATCCGGGTCGTCGTAGGTGAAACGAAGTGGTCCGGAATGGCCCACCTCATGCGATGCTCTGAGTGCTGCCCTCTCCCGACCAAAGATTTCCACTCCAGCCACACCAAAGCCGGCAGCGCCATTGCGGTGGGCCAACGTGGAGAGCTCCTCGGCCAAGCCGGCGTTCATGACCCGAATACTGCCCTCTCAGGGAAACGTCCTCGTCACCTATCGGGCGGGACGACCGACTCCACGATTCAGTCGTACGAGGGCAGTTGCTGCACCGCCCAGCCGTTGCCGTCGGGGTCGCTGAAGAAAACGAACGAGTTCCAGGGCCCGCCACGGCCGTCGACCCGGTCGGCACCCTCGTAGTGCTGGACAGCGCTGACCTCGACGCCCCGCTCGGCCAGTTGGGCGCGGGCGGCCTCGACGTCGTCGACGACGAGCTGCAGGCCCTCCAGCGACCCCGGCGGAGTCCCGACGAGCCCGGTGCCCACGGCGATCGAGCAGCCCGATCCGGGAGGGGTCAGCTGCGCCACGTGCACGTCGTCGTTGACGCGGGTGTCGTGGTCGACCGCGAACCCGACCCGGTCCTCGTAGAAGTCCCTCGCCCGATCGACGTCCACGACCGGGACCTGCACCACCTCCAACAGCATGTCCATCTCTTCTCCTCTCGTTTCGAAGCGCTCGACCCTTCTGACCCGGCGAACAGGGGAAACTGATCGCCGTGGCTGACTGGAAGCACTTCAACCGGGACGGTGTCGGGCTCG
>JBEVIF010000122.1:0-4165 GCA_040510795.1 Acidimicrobiia bacterium | reverse complement strand
GTGTCCAGGAGCGCCTGGCGCTGCGCAGCTACAGCCAGTCGATCCGTCAACTGGCCGAGCAGGTCGACGCCGCCTTCACCGCCGATCGGGTGGCCGACGCCGCCCGGGAGCAATTCCTCGGTTTGTCGGCGGTGCTCTCCCGTCTGATCTGGTACCCGTTCGGGAAGGGCGGGTCGATCGCCGACACCGGTGTCGATCTCGTCCAGTTCGGGGTGAACAAGGCGGCGGTGTGCCAATTCGGCCTCTCCACACGGGGGGAGAAGCTCTTCGAGACACGCACGGTCCGTCTCGCCTCGGAGCGGGGCTGGCTCACCTCCCAGTACGAGGGCTCGATCCAGACCTATCGCACCGAGCAGGCGGTCCTGGTCGGCACCGATGACCCCGCTGCCGTGGGCCGGCCCGATCAGGACCCGAGGACCGTCGCCCAGTATGAGACCGAGACCCGGCGGGAGAAGGGCGACCGGTGGCGGTGGGCCGACCTCTTCTTCGACGGTGTCTACGACCCGGCGTTCCTCCAGGCGCTGGAGACACACGGTGAGAAGGAGGTCTTTGGCCCGATTCTGGCCGACGCCGGAAACTTCGAGCCGATCGGAGGAGACGCGGGTGGGCGTTCCCTCCTCGACTTCATGTCGGAGGTGTCACCACAAGGCAACGGGGATGCCGATCCCCGGTATTTCGATCCGGAGCACCTCGCCAGCGGTGCCTTCGAGCGGACCTGGCACCATCGGACCTGGTGGCCTGACGAGGAGCTGTTCGACGGCGGCTCGAAGGGCGCCGACGGCTCGATCGAGCCGGTTGGCTCCCTGGCCCGAGGGGCGGTCTGGGTGGCAGTCCGTGCCGACACGACTGAAGACCTCGAGCCCGCCGCCATCTTCGGTTCATCGCGCGGGCCAGAGGCGGCGACGGGAGGACCGGCCGGACCCGATTTCTAACCCCGGAACCTGAAAGCAGGTACGTCACGTATACGTGACGCTCTCCGTCGTGCCACCTCACCAGTCGCGCTGCTACCCGTGAGAAAACCACGCGGGAACCGTTGCGCCCTCCGCGGCATCCCAATAGGGACAAACCCGCAGGAGGAGAATCATGCGCAGCCGGATCATCCCGTCCATCGCGACGCTCGTGGCCTTCGCACTCCTGCTCACCGCATGCACCTTCACCGCGCTAGACGACGACCCGATCCCGACTCGGCCCGATCGGGGCGTCGAGTCTGGGGCACATCGGGGACGCCTGGCCTCCAACGCACTCGTCCCCTTCGACGCCTGCGACACCTTCCTCGACTATGTGATCTCCCACGGTGTGGAGCTGGTCGGGCCCTACGGGTTGGGCAACGGCTTCATCGGGTGGCCGTTCGAAGAAAGCGCCACTACCACCATGGCCGCCTCAGCGGTCGACCCTGCAGTCGGGCAGGACACCGACCGTTCGACGACCAATGTCCAGGTGCTGGGGGTCGACGAGCCCGACATGGTCAAGACCGACGGCGTCCGCATCGTCGTTATCTCGGAGGGAATGCTGATCGTGGCCGACGTGACCGGCCGCGAGCCCGTGGTGACCGGACGGCTTCAGGTGGGCGACCTAATGGTGCAGAGCATGTTCCTCACCGGCGACACCGTGTTGTTGTTCGGCTCGGGCTGGATGCCGGTCATCCCCCTGGCCCAAGGTGATGCCATGATCGCTCCGGTCCCCGAGTCGCCGACAGTCCAACTCGTCGAGGTCGACATCGCCGGCGACCCTGAGATCGCCCGCACTATGACCATCGACGGTGGCTTCGTCTCTGCCCGCATGGTCGACGAGACCGTCCGCCTCGTGCTCAGCTCGGCGCCGGTCGGATTCGAGTGGAGTTATCCCGCCGGCTCCGGGCTCCGGGCCGAGCGCCAGGCGGTGGAGGAGAACAGGGAGATCATCCGCAACTCCAAAGTCGACAACTGGATTCCCTTCTATGTGGTCACCGATGCCACCGGTGAGGTCACCGCCGAAGGGATGCTCTTCGACTGCGAGCGCGCCACTCACCCCGAAGACTTCTCCGGTCTCGACATGCTGTCGGTGGTGACCATCGACGCCGGTTCCGGGCTCGACGTGGTGGACGCCACCGGCTTGCTCGCCACCGGCGACACGGTCTACGCCTCAGCGGAGAGTCTCTATGTGGCCACCCAGAACTGGCAGACGTGGGAGTGGGCCCGTACCGGGATCGAAGACGATCGACCCGAAGAGGTCAGCACCGAGATCCACAAGTTCGACATCGGTAGCACCGAGGCCGCGACCTACCGGGCCACAGGCCGGGTCCCCGGATATCTGCTCAACCAGTTCGCCATGGATGAGCACGACGGGCTGCTCCGGGTTGCCTCGACCACCAGCCCCCCGTCGTGGGGCAGCGGCTTCGATTCCGAGTCACAGGTGACCGTCCTCGAAGAGGGCGACGGTGAGCTGGTCGAGATCGGGATGGTCGACGGACTCGGCGAGGGGGAGCAGATCTACTCGGTGCGGTTCATCGATGAGGCCGCCTACGTCGTGACCTTCCGCCAGACCGACCCTCTCTACACCATCGACCTGACCGACCCGACCAGGCCGCAGGTGGTGGGGGAGTTGAAGATCCTCGGTTACTCGGCGTATCTGCACCCGGTGGGGGACGGTCTGCTCATGGGCATCGGGCAGGACGCCACCGAAACCGGACAGGTCCAGGGCACCCAGGTCTCGGTCTTCGATGTGCGTGATCCGGCCAATCCGACCAAGGTCGACCAGTTCACCTTGAGCCAGGGATCGTCGTCACAGGTGGAATACGACCATCACGCCTTCCTCTACTGGGAGCAGACCGGTCTGGCGATGGTCCCGATCGAGCAGTGGGGTTGGGACGGGAAGAGCGACAACTTGTTCTTAGGCGCCGTTGGTCTCACCGTCGACGACGATGGGAACCTGGCAGAGGTCGAACGTCTCGTTCACCCGGGCGGCGATGACAATTATGGGGACTATCGGGCCCAGATCATGCGCTCACTGGTGATCGGCGACGATCTGTACACGGTGTCGGCAAAGGGGATCATGACGAGTGACCTCGGCACCTTGGAAGAAACGGCCTGGCTCGAGTTCTGAGTTGGAGCCGGCGAGACCGGTCGAATCTGTCCCCTTCCAATCGTAATCTCGATCGGGTGACGGCACCGGGCCCTTCCCTTCTGGGACGGTCGGTGGTGGTGGGTCCCGGATCGCCTGCCCCCTCGGCCTGGTCCGACGCCGACCGGATCCGGATCGACGCGGCCCTGCTCGCCGACCCGGACCGACTGCTCTCGACGGTGGACGACGCGCAGCGTCGGTACGTGAAGCGTCTCCCCACGGTCTTCGAGCTCGCTGTCGCGCCCGACGAGCTGAGTCGGGTTGAGACAACCGACGCCTCTCCCTACGAGTTGGGTAGCCGATTCACCTTTCTCCGGGAACGTCTCGCCAAGGTGGTCTGGTACAACTCCTACGACGCCCGCACCGATCCGCTGGTGTGGTGGTGGGGCCACAAGGCGGCCTCCCGGCTCGATGTCACTGTCGGTGGCCCTGCCGATGTCATCAGATCCGATGACGGGACACCAGCGTGGGTCGACGGCGGTCCTCGTCAGCCGCTCGACCTCGACGAATCTGTGATTCATCACGAGTCGGTAGACCTGGGCCGGGAGACCCCCGTTCCGACGTTCATCGAGCCCTCGGTCGATCTGGCCGCCGACCAGCACGAAGCGGTCTCCCACCTTGTCGGCCCAGCTCGGATCATCGCCCCGGCCGGCTCGGGGAAGACCAGGGTGCTCACTGCCCGGGTCCGTCATCTCATCGAGGACCGGGGTATCGAGCCGGAAATCCTCACCGCCCTCGCCTACAACCGGCGAGCCGCCGCCGAAATGGTCGAACGGCTCCCCGGTGGGAGTCGGCTCAACGTGCGCACCATCCACTCCCTGGGTTGGGAGATCCTGCGCATGGCCAAGCCAGGTATTCGCCTCATCGAGGAGCGCGAGCAACGTCGAAGACTGGAGCCGATATCCGCCGCTCCGCCCCGTGCCAACACCGACACCATCGGTCCCTATCTCGAAGCTCTCGACGAGGTGCGCATCGGGCTGCGTGACCCCGAGCAGGTCGAAGCAGAGCGAGACGACGTACCCGGCTTCACCGAGACCTTTGGTCGTTACCGAGAGGGGTTACAGCG
>JBEVIF010000121.1:0-3344 GCA_040510795.1 Acidimicrobiia bacterium | reverse complement strand
GTCCCAGAAGCCCTTTGGATAGGCAAAGTGCTTCGGGATATCACCGGTTCGCATCTCGATGAAGCGATTCGACTGGCCAATCTCTTCTTCGATCTGATCGACACCCAGACCGCGCAGATCCGGGTGGGTGTGAGTGTGCGCTCCAAGAGTCACCAGATCGGTCGACAACATCTCGTCGACCTGATCCCAATTCAGGGGCCGGTCTCCCGGATGCAACAGCTCTCCGGTCTCGATGTGACCAGTAGTCAGATACAGCGTGAACGGAATCCCCCGTTCGCGCAGAAGCGGAAAGCCGTTCTCGTAGAAATCGGCATAACCATCGTCGAAGGTCAAGACGAATAGACGCTTTGATTCCGGATCGTCGGCCCCAGAGAGGGCGTCACCGAAGCCGACGATCCGGCCATGGTCCAGCAACCACTTGACGTGGCCCCGGAACATCTCAGGAGAAAGGTCCATCTGGAATCCGGAGCCCGCCCCGATCTGGTGATAGATCAAGATGCGGGGCCCGGGCCAGTCGCCCAGGAAGAGGTCGGCAGCAGCGAAGGAGCTCTTGGCCGCCGTCCGCAGGACCTCACGTGTCATCGAACGCAAACCCGAGGAAGGCGGCGCATGGCCGCCCTCTACGGGCCTCAACGACGGGCTACTTGTCAGGTCGGACATGGGCGCCTTCCTGGCCCTGTCCATCGTCTTCGACATCTAGTTCGATGCCCTCTTCCCCATCCGGGTCGTCCTTGGCCCGCCCCTCGGCGATGCCATCCACGGTCTTCCACACCCGGGAGCGAAGCCCGGTCGAGGCCCACCGGGTGAGCTTGGTCCGACGACGGCGAAGCAGTACGACCCCAACCAGCGTGGCGCGACGGATGGCGAAGTCACGATCGGCGGCTTCAAGTGAGCGGGTGACGGTGTGCCCCGCCGAGGCGACCAGGATCACGGAGTCGACCCTCTGGGCCAACACGTGGGAAGCGGCTTCGCCCAAGTTGGTGCCTGCGATGATGACCACGTCGAAGATCTCCCGTGCCACCTCGAGAAGCACCTCGAACCGGTATCCGGAGAGAACGTCGGCGGAGTCCCGCTTGCCATTGCCGGAGCGCAAAGCCCGCAACCCCTGAACGACCTCAGGTGCGGACAGCAGGGTCGTCTTGAACTCGGAGATCAACTCCTCACGCTCGCCGCCTGCGCCGTTCAGCAGGCTGGACAGGGTTGCGCCAGTCTCCGGGCCCCACTCCACCATGTGGTTGGTCTTGTCGAAGGTTGCATCGAGGAGGAGCACGCTCCGACCCGATGCTGCGACAGCCACGGAAATGTCAGCAGTGAGCTCGCGGATGTCCTCTTTGAAGATCCCACTGCCCTGGAAGGCGATGACAGCATTGTCTTGGTCGTCCAGCTGGCTTCGCAGCATCTGGATCGAAGCCTTCCGCCTACCTCCTGTGCTTTCGAGGTACCAGGGCTCGCCAGTCGGATGGTGGACGATGGCCAGCGGCCGCGACGGCATCTCCACGATGACCGGCGGTCCCTCGTCGAGGTCCTTGGCGGACCACATCATGCCCCGTCCACGCTCCAGCGCGATGAGCCCGATCAGAACCGCGCCGATGGCCCCGAAGGTGGCGAGCATCTGATTGCTCGAAGTGGAAGCGGCATCGAGTGTTACCGGCCTGCTGTCCACCGTGCCAGACCGAGCTAGGGCTTCCTGCTCGAGGATGCCAGTGAAGAGGCTGTTCCACCTGGCCTCGAGCTGCGCCAGCTCGAGGTTCTTGAGTGTGAGCTCCGGATCCTGCTGATCCTGGGCCACGGGGTCCACGACGGGTGGGAATGTGGCCAGCTGAGCCTGGAGCTCGGAGAGACGCGCCATGGTCCGATCCATCTCGGCCTGGATCGACTCGGGTGTCCGCAGTACCAACTCCGGATTCATCAGCTGAGTGGTCAGGTTCCCCTGGTGTGCCAGCAGAGCGGCCACCTGGTTCTCAAGAACAGTCCGCTGTGTCTGCTGAGTCACCTCGTCCGCCGTCGGAGGAGAGGCAGCCTGCAGAGCAGCGAGCTCGTCGCGCATTGTCTTGATTTCGGTAGAGGTCTCCTCCAGATCATCCCTCATCCCATCCAGCCCGGCGCCAATCGTGGCGACCGCAAGGAAGTTCTTTTGCATGTTCTCGGCTAGCGCATCGGCCTCGGCCTGGGTGAAGCCACGGGCGATGAACTGAAGCTGGTTCGCTTCGTTCTCGAGATCGACTTCGGCCATCAACCAGGGGAGAAAGGCTCCCGGAGTCTCACCGATGACGTCAGAGTTCACATCCGTCGCCAAAGCCAGCTGGGTCTCGAGCATGGTCTCGAAATCTTCGCGTTCGAGGGCCTGCGGGTCCTCGGTGAAGGTGACCGACGCCATTGCCTCGAAGGGCGGAAGGTTGGCATTGCGGTACTCGGCCAACTCGCCGGAGACCACATACGCCAGGACTGCGGCGGCGACAAGCAGCCACCATCTCGCCTTGGCAATACCTCGAATCGTTGTCATGTCCACTGCGTTACCTCGTTGATCTCTCTCAAATCGATGGTTTCATCGTCAGGCCACTCGCGATTAGCGAGGACCAGCAGGAACTCTTTGAGCTCCCGTCTTCCACCTGTGGTGGACATCTGCTTCAACTGCCGGACGCTGAGCTTCAGGGCATCTGGGCCGGGGACTCTCGTCTCGGCGATGTTGATCTGGGGATGCGAGCTGCTCAAGAGCGGGCCGTGGGCCAGCTCTTCGACCAATTTCTCACCGGGACGAGCGCCGATTGTCTTGACTTCTATGTCCCGGCCCGGCACAAGACCGCCCAGACGGATCATGCGATGGGCAAGGTCGATGATCCGGACCGGCTGCCCCATGTCGAGGACGAACACCTCTCCGCGGTCGGCGAGGGCCGATGCCTGGAGCACGAGCTGGACCGCTTCAGCGATGGTCATGAAGTAGCGGGTCATGCGCTCGTCGGTGATCGTCACCGGTCCCCCGGCGCGGATCTGCTCCATGAAGGTAGGAACCACGCTCCCACGGCTGCCGAGGACATTGCCGAACCGGACCGACGAGTAGATGCACCCGTCAATCTCGGTGTTCGCGGCCGACTGCACCAGCATCTCCGCCATCCTCTTCGACGCTCCCATGACACCCTTGGGGTCGACGGTCTTGTCGGTAGAGATCAAGACGAATCGCTCGATCCCGGTGCTGCGGACCACCTTGAGGAGGTTGTTGGTGCCGACCACGTTGGTCTTGACCGCTTCCTCCGGCCATTCCTCGAGGATGGGCACATGCTTGTGGGCCGCTGCGTGATAGACGACCTGCGGCTCGTACTTAGCGATGAGGCCCTTAAGCTTCTTCT
>JBEVIF010000120.1:0-3598 GCA_040510795.1 Acidimicrobiia bacterium | reverse complement strand
GCCAGGGCACGCCTGGCGGCGCCGATTTCCATCTTGATGGATCCGCCGAGGCGGAGATCAGCCGGGATGCGGCCCAGCACGACATTCGCGTCGGTCACCGTGGCGACATCGCCGCCGCGTCCGTATGCGGCCGGGCCGGGATCGGCGCCGGCCGACATCGGTCCCACCCGCAGCGCACCTCCTTCGTCGACCCACGCCAGACTCCCTCCGCCGGCGCCGATGGTCCTCACCGGCATGGAAGGGACGCGGTTCACCCATCCCGCCCCGCCGTGCCGCGTCGTCTGAACCGCCTGGCCGGCGACGCGGCAGACATCGGTCGAGGTACCGCCCATGTCGAAGCTGATGATCGACTGATGGCCCTGGGCTCGCCCGAGGGCCGTGGCGGCCACCACCCCGGCGGCCGGACCCGACAGGACGAGGCGCCCGGCCTGCGCCGAAGCCACCGCGAAGGGGAGCAGACCTCCCGAGGAGGTCATCGCGAGCCGCCGTCCACCCCCGACGGCCATATCGAGACGGGATAGGTAGCCGGCCAGCTCCGGCGTCAGGTAGGCGTTGAGGACAGTTGTCGCGATCCGCTCGTACTCCCTGAATTGGGGCGAGATCAGTGCGCCGACCGACACCGGGACGCTGACCCGGCCGGAAAGTCGATCTGCCAGCTCCAACTCCTCGGCTGGGTCCACGTAGGACCGTATGAGGGCGACGGCAACCGCCTCGGCGCCTGCTTCATCGACCATTCCGCCGAGGGCCTCGACATCCCCGGTATATCCGAAGCGAAGATCGCGCGGACAGAGGGCATCGGGCCGGTCCACGAACGGGTCGTAGAGCGAAGGACGGGCCTGACGGCCGATCTCGAGTAGGTCCTCGAACCCAGGTGTAGTGACCAGAGCGGTCCTCGCACCACGTCCCTCGATGAGCGCATTGGTGCCGGCGGTTGTCCCGTGGAGGATCGTGGTGCCCTCATCGATCCCGGCGTCCGCCAGGGCCCGGGCCACGCCGTCGGATTGGTCGGCTGTGGTCCGCACCTTGTGGCCGTCCATCGATTCACCGTCCAGCACGACCACATCGGTGAAGGTGCCCCCCACGTCCACTCCGACCGCACGAGACACGGGATTAGCCTCGGCCGGCAATGGCAGTGATCGTCGCCCCTTCACCGAACCCGAATGCCATGAAATTCACCGTGGGGACGTCGGTCGGCGGGCCGACGACACATGTCGCCGGAACCTCGCCTGAGGAGGCCTTCGCCCGCGACCTTCTCGCCATACCGGGTGTGACCAGCATCTTCTTGACCGCGGATTTCGTGACCATCTCCAAGACCTCGGACATCCCCTGGGAGTCGATCATCCCCGAGGCCACCTCGATCCTAGAAGGGGAGTTCGGGAGCTGATCAGGAAGCCGGAATCGGCACCGACACCGGTCGACTGACCCCGTCAGGCGTCGCCGCCAGCACGACGACCCGCCAGCCCCCGTCTGGAGTCTGCAGACCGCCGACGACCTCAGTCCCACCTGATTGCTGCAGGGCGGCTTCACCGACCTCCCCAGGGACGGTCACCAGAGTCAGCTGATGGGTCGGGCCGGGTTGTGCCGGCGAGACTCGAGGCGCCATGACCACCTGCGGGATATCCCCGACCACGGACACGTCAACTTCGACCTGCAGCGGCGCCTGACGCTGGTACTCCTCGTTGGAGGCGGCCGCCAGTGAACGGGCGAGAACCGTTACCCGGTAGACGAGTTGTCCGACCTCCTCTACGGCCGATGCCCGCACCCACTCCACGAATACCCGAGTCCCATCGGCCGCCGCCGGCATCGGAACCCCCGCCGGAAGCAGCGCTGTCAGGGCAGCGCGGCCCTCTTCCGTGCCATCCATCGTCAGATATTTGGCGACGAACCACTCGGCATGAGCCACGGCTCGATCGATGACTCTTTCCGGGTGTACCGCATAGAGGTCGGCTTCCGCGGTGACCACGGGTGCCGTGGTGGCGACCGATTGGGCCGTGGCTTGCGGCACCGGAGATGCCACTCGAGTTGTCTCCGGCACGGATGCGGCCAAAGTCGTGGCCACGGGGATGGGTGCCGGCCGGTTGCTCATGAACGAGTAGGCGAGGGCACCGAGCACCACGGCTCCGGCCCCCGCCATCATCATCCATTGACGGTCGGGCTTCTTCTCTTCGAGCGTTTCCCAGGGGATCCGCTCGTATGTCTCGCTCCTCTCCGGCTCCATGTTGCGAACGTATGCGCCGGCCGACGCGGGATCAAGGGGTTTGAACACGCCCGCGAACGAGACGCAGGGAACTACCAGGTGCCAGCTATCGTTTCGCCGGTCATGGCTGTCAACCCCGACCCGAAACCGGGCCGCTGGATCCTCCCCCTGGTCATTCTGGGAATGATCGCGTTCACTTATTTCTTCGTCCGTTCCCTGCCCGAGGCGTCACCCGTCACGACCCTGGCAGCAGGTGACACGACTCCCACAACGGTCGGCGAGGGAGGTCCCACCACCACGAGCGTGCCGGGTGGCACGGGATCGATCCCGGACGCCGCCGCTGCTTACATCACCGAGCTGGACCGGATCAATGGAGAGTTCCAGGCGTTGAACGCCGAGTTGGTCGCGGTCAACACCGGGTTCGACGCCGACCCCAGGGAGATCGAGTTCTCAGACGCCGAGCCAAGGATGGAGGCAGTCGCCACGTCGTCACAAGCGCTGTCCGACCAGATGGCCGCCCTCGTTCCCCCGGCAGGCCTCGAGGCCAACCAAGAGGCGTTGGCTGCAGCGGCCAGCCTGGCGGCCCGCGCCGCAGGCGAAGCCCTCTCCGGTCTTCAATCGGCCGATCCTGGCGACCTGCGTCGGGCGGCGGTGACCGCCTACACCGGTGCCGTGGCCGATTTCGACGTCGAGGTGGAGAACGCCCGCACCGCAGCGGGGACCGCGCCGAACGCCTGATGGCCCCAAAGATCTGATGGCCACAGAGATTCGGGCCGTCCGACCCGACGAGTTCGAAGAGTTGCGGCGGACCATGGGCGTGGTCTTCGGATTCGATCCGCCGGACGGGAACAACCGCGTTCTGCGTCTCCTGCCCCTCGACCGGACCCGATGCGGATTCGACGACGGCAGGATGATCAGCACCTCGGGTGCCTACAGCCTCGAGATGACAGTCCCCGGCTCCCAGGTTGCTTGTGGCGGGACAACCGCCGTGGTGGTGGCGCCCACTCATCGGCGTCAGGGTGTGCTCAGGGCAATGATGCGAGCTCATCTCGACGATGTGAAGGAGCACGGGGAGCCGATTGCAGCCCTGTGGGCTTCTGACAGTGCCATCTACGGGCGGTTCGGGTATGGGTGCGCCTCCATTTGCCACGACATCGAAATCGAGCCCGATCACGCGATGCTCAGCCGTCTCGCCCCACCGCCTGGGCCAGCCCGCATGATCGATCGTGCCCAGGCGCTCGAGATCGTCCCACCCCTCTACGACCGCCTTCGCATGGAGATCCCCGGGTTCTTCGCCAGGAGCCCGCACTGGTGGGAGGACCGCTCGTTCTGGGACAGCGAATCGACCGGTGGCACGACCAATCTCCGCTACGCCGTGGTCGATGGCGAAGATGGCCCATC
>JBEVIF010000119.1:0-9598 GCA_040510795.1 Acidimicrobiia bacterium | reverse complement strand
CCCCTGGTACCGTGATCCTGGTGCAATCGGTCGTCCCGATCTTCGTCAGCAGCGGACGATCGGGCCTGACACTTCTGCGAATGATCTTCGACTCCCATCCGGAGCTCACCGTTGCTCATGAGCCGCGGTTCCTCGCCACCATGGCCCCAAATCACACGCGATACGAAAGGGATTGGGGCCTCGACATCGATCGATTCCTCGGAGATCTCTATGCGGTGTCCAACTTTCGTCGTCTCGGTTTGCCCCGCGAGGAGGTGAGATCCGCACTTGAAGACCAACGGCCGGCGGGATTCGCCGATGGGGTCAGGATCGTCTTCGAGATGTACGCCCAAAGCCAGGGCAAGGCTCTGTACGGGGACAAGACCCCTCTCTACATCTCGTTCATGGAGCCGATCGCTGGTCTGCTCCCCGAAGCCCGGTTTGTCCATCTGGTCAGAGATGGGCGCGACGTGGTCGTCGCCTACCTGGAACGGGACAAAGGACCGGCCACGGTGGCCGAAGGCGCCTTCCACTGGCGGCTGCGAGTGAACAGAGGCCATCGATCCGGGCAGGTTCTGGGACCCGATCGTTATCGGGAGTTCCACTACGAGGACCTGATCGAGGACCCAGAGGCGACCGTGCGAGCCATCTGCGATTACCTCGGGCTTAACTTCCATGAGGAGATGCTCGACTATCACCAGACTGCAGAGAAGTTTCTCGCCGAGGCGAAGAATCCGGCAGACCACAAGCACCTGACGTTGGCCCCCACCAAAGGCCTGGTCGACTGGAGACGCTCCATGTCGTCCGACGACGTCGCCCTTTTCGAGGCCATCGCCGGCGACACGCTGGAGGCCGTGGGATACCAGGGGGTCTCGATGAGGAAGATCTCCTCTCTGGTCGTGGGGTGGGAGTGGGCCCGGTGGCAGGCGAGAAGGGTGCTCTGGCGCGTCGGCTGGGTCCTCTTTCGTCGGCGACCTGGTGGCGAGGATCTGTAACGGGTGGCGGCCGCTAAAATTTGCTGGTTCTGACGTGGTCTGAAGTGGGCCCCGGCTGCAGAGACGTCGTGGAGGCATCATCACTTCTGACAACACCGGAACCCCTAATCGTCAGACCACGGTCATCTATGCCCTGATCGGCGTTGTTGTCCTGCTCGTCGGCGGGATCGTCGGATTCCTGGTGGCTGGCGGTGACACCCCAGCCACGACGACGACTCAGGCGCCGACGACCACGTTGCCGCCGACGACGACCACGACCATGCCTCCGCCGACGACGGTGCCTCCCACTACCACCACGTCACCGGGATCAGCTGCGGGCGAGATCGTCATCACCGCAATCGAGGACACCTGGATCGACAGCGACGAGCTGGTGACACCGATGGGGACGAGCCCGATCCTCGAGACAGAGCAGGACGGAACCGACTTCAAACGAGCGCTCATCGGCTTCGAGGTGGTCGAAATCCCTGAGGGGGCGACGATCGCATCAGCCGCCCTCCACCTGGCCGTGCTCGACGGGTCTGAGCAGGGCGGTTCGATCAGCCTGGTAGAGGGGCCATGGACCGAAGCAGAGACGACCTGGGCCTCGGCGCCGCCAATCGGTGCCCAGGTGGCGCCCCTGGTGGCTCCGATCAACGGGACCGTCGTCGAGGTGGACGTGACCAGGGCGGTGACCGGCAACGGGCGGGCCGATTTCTACATCACCACCGAGTCCGAAGACGGCATCGATGTGGCTTCGAGGGAGAATCCCCAGGCTCCGCCCACCCTGGTCATCACCCTGGCTGGAAATGCGGAAACGCCAACGGGCGAACGAGCAATCTTGGTTGGCGCCGGTGACATCGCGGGCTGCGACAGCGACGGAGACGAGGCCACAGCGGCGTTGCTCGATGAGGTTGTGGCCCGCGGTTCCGAGACCGTTGTGTTCACCGCGGGCGACAACGCTTACGAGTCTGGGTCGGCGGCTAATTTCGCCGACTGCTATGACCCGAGCTGGGGCCGTCACAAGGCCATCACCCGACCGGCTGCCGGATCACGCGAGTACCGAACTTCGAACGCCTCTGCATATTTCGAGTACTTCGGTGCCGCTGCCGGCGACCCTGCAGAAGGCTGGTACAGCTATAACCTCGGCGGCTGGCACATCGTGGTGATCAACTCCAACTGCACCGAGGTTGGTTGTGAGGCCGGCTCCGCACAGGAGCAATGGCTGCGGGAGGACCTCGAGGCTCACTCCACTGCCTGCACCTTGGGCTACTGGCACCAACCGCTGTTCAGCTCTCGGTCGGGTGGAACCAATCCTGAGATGCTCCCCATCTTCCAGGCCTTCTACGACGCCGATGCCGATGTCGTGGTCAACGGGAATGACCATTTCTATGAGCGTTTCCTCCCTCAGGACCCGGCCGGGGAGGAAGAAGACGATGGGATCACTCAGTTCACGGCGGGTACCGGTGGGCGGTCACTGGACGATTTCGAAGGGCCGTCGCCCAACAGCGGCGTGCGCTTCAACGAAGCCTTCGGCGTGCTCGCCTTCACGTTGTATCCGGGTGGGCTGGACTGGGAATTCCTGACGCCCCCGGGAAGCACCCAGTTCACAGACACCGGGAGCGGCATCTGCACCTGACTCGGAGCTCTTGACCCACCACAGCCCCGGTAGCCTCATCAGCATTCGATGAGCCGCATCTATCTCTCCCCGCCTGACACCGGACTGACCGACCAGGCCGCCCTGAACCGCGCTTTCGAGGGGGGTTGGATCGCTCCACTCGGGCCGGAGGTCGACGCCTTCGAGGCGGAGTTGGCGTCCGTTACCAACCGGTCCCACGGTGTTGCTCTCTCCAGCGGCACGGCCGCGCTCCATCTCGCCATGCTCCTGCTTGGAGTCGGGGAGGGCGATCGGGTCCTGGTCTCCAGCCTGACCTTCTCGGCCACCCTCAACGCGATCCGCTATGTCGGGGCGCAGCCGGTGCTCATCGACAGCACCCCGGATAGCTGGAACATGGATCCGGATCTGCTCGGCAAGGCTCTCGAGTCAGGCGAGTACGCGGTCTGCATCCCGGTCGACATATACGGGCAGACCGCCGACTATTCCGCGATCGTGCCCCTTCTGGCAAAGCACGGGGTGCCGCTGGTCTCCGACGCCGCCGAGGCGCTCGGGGCGACGCACGAGGGAGAGCCTGCGGGCAGATTCGGGGCGATGGCCGCTCTTTCCTTCAACGGGAACAAGATCATCACGACCAGCGGGGGTGGGGCGATGGTCACCGACGACGCGGAGTGGGCGGAAAAGGCTCGCTGGCTGTCGACCCAGGCCCGGGACCCGGCGCCCCACTACCAACACTCGAGCATTGGCTACAACTACCGGCTCTCCAATCTTCTCGCCGCGCTGGGTCGGTCCCAGCTCTCCGATCTAAAGCGACGGGTCGACATCAGACGGGCGCACAACAACTTCTACAGAGAGGTGCTCGGCGACCTTCCTGGAGTCGAGTTCATGCCTGAGGCTGCCGGCAACCGGTCCACGTTCTGGCTCACGACCTTCACCATCGATCCGGCGCTCGCAGGGGTCGATCGGGAGGCAGTGCGGCTCCATCTCGAGTCGCTCGACATCGAGGCAAGGCCGGTGTGGAAGCCGATGCACCTCCAGCCGGTCTTCGCCGATTGCGAGGTCTATGGAGGCGCCGTCTCGCAACGGCTCTTCGAGCACGGCTTGTGCATACCCAGCGGCTCATCCCTGACGGGATCGCAGCGGGATCGGGTCGTGACCGAGATCAGGTCAGTGTTCGGCCTGGCCTGAGATGCGAATCATCGGTCTCGGGGTCGATCTCGCCGACGTGGACCGGGTCGAGCGCGTTCTCGGAAAATACCCCCGGTTCGCCGAACGATGCTTCACCGAACACGAGAGGGAGTACGCCTTCCGCTTCGCCAATCCGGCCCGGCGGTTCGCCGCCCGGTTTGCCGGGAAGGAGGCCGTGATGAAGTCGATGGGGACGGGATGGCGCCGCATCCGATGGAGGGACATCGAGATCACCGGCGGGGGCAAGCCCACCGTTCGGATGTCCGGCAATGCGCTGCGTCGGGCCGAGATGCTCGGCGTCACCGAGGTCATGGTCACCATCACCCACACCGATACCAGCGCCCTGGTGATGGCGATCGCAGTGGGGGAGCACGACTGATGAGCTTCACGGGTCCCGTCGCCTACGACCGGTTCATGGGCCGGTACTCGGCGCTACTCAGCCCGCAGCTGGCAAACCTGGCCGGGGTGGAGACCGGGCAACGGGCTCTCGACGTCGGTTGTGGCCCCGGTGCCCTCACCGAGGAGCTGGTCCGCCGACTTGGAGCCGAGTCGGTGGCCGCCGTCGACCCCTCCGAGCCATTCATCGGCGCGGTCAGCGAGCGTTACCCCGGGGTCGACGCTCGGACCTCGTCGGCTGACGATCTGCCGTTCGACAACGATGAGTTCGATGTCACCCTCGCTCAACTGGTCGTCCACTTCATGCCGGACCCGGTGGCGGGACTGGCCGAGATGGCCCGGGTGACACGTGATGGCGGAGTAGTGGTCGCATGTGTGTGGGACCACGGGGGAGGCCAGGGCCCGCTCCGGTCGTTCTGGAAGGCGGCGCGCGAGATCGATCCCGGGGTGGACGATGAGTCACATCTCCCTGGCGTCCGCCACGGTGATCTGGGCGAGATCTTCCGTGAGGCGGGGCTTCAGCGGGTCGAAGAGTCTTCGCTCGCTGTTTCGCTACAGCATCCGTCATTCGACGAGTGGTGGGAGCCCTTCACTCTGGGGGTAGGTCCGGCAGGAGCCTTTGCCGCCACCCTCGATCCGACTGCCAGGGCGAGGCTGCGGGAACTCTGCCGCAAGTTCCTGCCACCGCCTCCCTTCGTGGTGACCGGCAAAGCGTGGGCAGCGAGAGGCATCGTCTAGTCGGATGTAGCCTCGACGACCATGAAGCCGATCCTCACCGCCGAGGAGTACCGGAGGGTCGACCAGGCCTATACCGGCGACATGGATCAGGCGATGGATCGGGCCGGATTCGCCGTCGCGTTGGCTGCCGCCCGCCTCGGCGTCGGGTACGGCAAGCGGGTGGTGGTGCTGGCCGGCCCGGGCAACAACGGCGGGGACGGTTACGTCGCTGCCAGGTATTTGAGGCGTCGCGGCGCAGCGGTCGAAGTCCATGCCCTCACCGCTCCCCGTGCCCCGGAAGCCTTGCGGGCGGCGGCCTTGGCACGGGACCGTGGCGTGCCGATTCGTGACCTGGCTGCCGTGACCGATGCGGACCTCGTCATCGATGCGCTGTTCGGCGGTGGATCACGAAGCGGGCTCCCGCCCGAGGTTGTGGCCTGGATGTCCACCAGCGTGCCGGTTCTGGCAGTCGACTACCCGACGGGGCTCGACCCGAGCACCGGTGATGTCGACGACCGGGCGTTTCGGGCAATCGAGACGGTCACGTTCGGGGCCCTCAAGACGGGCCATGTCCGTGGCCAGGGACCCGATCACTGCGGCCGGGTGACGGTGGCCGATATCGGCATCGAAGGGGGTGAGGCTTCGATGTGGCTGGCCGAGGAAGACGATGCTCCCCGCCCGCCCCGCCCGCGTAGGGCACACAAGTGGTCCGCTGGGGCGGTCCTCGTGGCAGGGGGGTCTACCGGGATGGTCGGGGCCAGCGTTCTCGCCGCCAGGTCGGCGCTGCATTTCGGTGCAGGCTCGGTGGCGGTGGCATCGCCACGTGCAGATCTGGTCACCGCTGCCGCTCCCGAGCTCCTCACCGTCTCGTTCGACGAGGCGGAGGAACGGCTCGATCGATTCGACGTGGTCATTGTCGGTCCCGGGCTGGACGAGAACGATCGTGATGCAGTCATGCCGATTCTGGGGAAGGCCTCCCGAGTCCTCCTCGACGCTGGTGGCATCGATGCCTCGATTCTCGATGCCGCTGCCGAAGGACCCACCGAGGTGGTTGTGACGCCGCACGCTGCCGAGTTCCAACGGTTGGCAGGGGTCGGGGGTGGAGCCTTCTCGGTACGGGCTCATGCCCACCGGAAGGGCGTGGTCGTCTTGTTGAAGGGGAACCCGACTCTGATCAGCGACGGGTCAGGGCCGATCCTCGTGCGGACCGGTGGTCCGGAACTGGCCACCATCGGCACTGGTGATGTGCTGTCCGGGATGATCGGTGCTCTGTGGGCCCGTGGACTCGACGCTCGCTCTGCGGCCGTGTCCGCCGCCTACTGGCACGGAGTGGCCGGGGCTGAACTCGCCAAAAGGGCGACGGTCACCGCCGATGCCCTGGCCCGGCACGTGGGCCGGTTCGCCTGGTGAGGCCGACCTACGCAGAGATCGACCTGGGCGCTATCGGTCACAACGTCGCCGCCTTCAAACAGCTGGTCGCCCCCAGCGAGTTGTGCGCAGTGGTCAAGGCCGACGCCTACGGCCATGGCGATGCGCCGGTGGCCGAAGCCGCGATCGATGCGGGCGCCGACTGGTTGGCGGTGGCCCTCCTCGAGGAGGGGATTCGTCTCCGTGAGGCCGAGATCGAGGCGCCGATCCTGGTCCTGTCCGAGCCTGACCCCAGCGATGCGATCGAGGTCGCAAAATGGGGTCTGACCCCGACGGTCTATTCACAGGCGTTCGTCGACGCTCTGGGCGAGACCGGTGTCGGATTCGACCTCCACGTCAAGATCGACACCGGGATGCACCGTGTGGGCGTTGGCCCGGTTCAACTCGACGGACTGATGGCCGCCGTCGCGGCGACTCCGGCCCTCGAGGTTGAGGCGCTGTGGACCCACTTTCCCGTCGCCGACGAGGACTCCGAATACACGATGCGGCAGATCGAGAGATTCGATGAGGTGGTGAATGGCTACGACGTGCCGATGGTCCACCTGGCCAACACGGCAGGCGCGGTCCTGTTTCCTGACGCCCGGCGTTCCCTCGTCCGGGTCGGGCTGGGCACCTACGGTCTTCATCCCTGTGAGGAGACCGGGGAGATGATCGACCTGAGTCCGGCGATGCGCATTGTCAGCCACGTCTCCCACGTTCAGCGACTCGAGGCCGGTGCCCGCCCCAGCTACGGGCGGATGAGGCCACTCGCCGCAGCGTCGACGGTGGCGACGGTTCCGATCGGCTACGCCGACGGCTACCCACGCCGGCTGTCGGCAGAGGGACACGTCTTGATCGGCGGAGAAGAGCGTCCACTCGCCGGGACTGTGACCATGGATCAGATCGTCGTCGATGTTGGTGACGCGGACGTCGGGTTAGGTGACGAGGTGGTGCTGATGGGTCGTCAGGGTGACGCAGAGATCACCGCTGACGACTGGGCCCGCGCCCTGGACACGATCTCGTATGAGATCGTCTGCGAGATCGGTCCCCGCGTCCCGAGGAGGTATGTCGAGTGAACGACACGATCACTGCGATCACCGGGGTCGAGGTCGGCCACTGGTCTGACCCCGACGCCGGCACCGGATGCACAGTGGTCGTATTCCCCGAGCCGAATGTCGCCTCAGCCGAGGTGCGGGGCGCCGCACCAGGATCGAGGGAGACGGCTCTGCTCGAGCACGGGATGCGGGTGGAGCAGATCCAGGCCATCCTCCTCACCGGCGGCAGCGCCTTCGGCCTGGCCGCGGCCGATGGTGTGGTCAGGGCGCTGGAAGCTGACGGGCGGGGCCACGTGACCCCGGTGGCTCGTGTGCCGATCGTCCCTGCTGCAGTGGTGTTCGATCTCAATCCAGCACCAGACGGAGTCAGGCCTGGCCCCGATCAGGGCGAGGCCGCCTACCGCGCCGTCACTTCCGATCCGGTGGTTTCGGGTCGGTTTGGGGTCGGAACGGGCACCACCGTGGCCAAATGGCGTGGGTTCGAGCACAGGCGGCCGGGGGGCCTCGGATCTGCCCTCCGTCCCGCTGCCGATGCGAAAGTGGGCGCCCTGGTCGCTCTCAATGCCGTCGGCGACGTCTTCAGCATCACCGGCGAGCCTCTCACTGGGGGGAACCACGAGCCAGGTCCGCCGGCCCCCTTCCCCGAGACGGTCGCCAACACGACTCTCGTCGTGATCGCCACCGACGCTGGGATGACCCGCTCCACTCTGAGCCGGTTGGCGGTGCGGGCCCACGACGCGATGGCCGTCTGCATCCGCCCGGTTCACACCAGGTTCGACGGTGACATCGTTTTCGCTGTCTCCTGCGGTGAGATCGAAGCCGATGTCGAGACCCTCGCCGAGGCCGCGTTCGGCGCGACAGCGGCGGCGATAGAGAGGGCGGTGAGGGCTTCGGCCGGCTGAACGCTTTGGCACAATGGGCGGTGGTGAGCGACAGCATCCAGATCCTCGAGGAACTGAAGGCGCGCGCCCTCGTGTGCACACGTTGCGAGCTGGCGGAAACCCGGACGCAGGTGGTCTTCGGAGTCGGTGACCCTCAGGCCCGCCTCATGTTCGTAGGCGAGGCGCCAGGTCAGAACGAGGACCTCCAGGGCGAGCCCTTCGTCGGAGCTGCCGGCAAGCTGCTCGACACCCTGCTTGGTGAGATCGGGATGCGGCGCTCTGAGGTGTACATCGCCAACGTCCTCAAGTGCCGTCCCCCCGGCAATCGCGATCCCCGACCCAACGAGATCGACGCTTGCAAGGGCTATCTGCGAGAGCAGATCAGGCTGATCGCCCCGGAGGTGGTCATGACCTTGGGCAACTTCGCCACCAAGTTGCTGCTCAACACCGAAACCGGCATCACCCGGCTTCGAGGCCGGTCCCACGAGTGGTGGCTCGGGGCGCTCCTCATCCCGACCTTCCACCCGGCGGCGGCGCTTCGCGGTGGCGATCGCGTCACCGAGCAGATGCGGGAGGACTTCGCCGTGGTTCGCTCGATCCTCGACGCTCCCGCCCATACGGAGCAGCAAGTTGCGGAGACCGAACCCGACCCTGCTCAAATGGAGCTGTTCGGATGATCGAGATCCCCTGTCCCACCGAGGCTGATACCCGCGCAGTTGCCCGAAAGCTGGCCGCCACTCTGCGACCCGGGGACATAATCCTCCTCGCCGGCGGCCTTGGCGTCGGCAAGACGTTGTTCACCACCGGGCTTGCTGCCGGTCTGGGCATCGAGGAGCAGGTGCTCAGCCCGTCGTTTGTCCTGGTCCGCCAGTATCGGAGTGGCTTCCTGCCGCTGATCCATGTCGACGTTTACCGGCTCGGGTCGGTGAACGAGTTCGAGGACCTCGAGGCATTGGACATGGCCGCCGACGGTGTCCTCGTCATCGAGTGGGGTGATGCCTTGGAAGACGAGATTCCGGAGGATCATCTCCGCATCGATTTCGTGGTGGACGAAGACGGGTCCCGAACTCTTCGCCTCGAGCCCAGTGGCAAATGGGCCGAACGCGACCTCGGGCTGGTGGCATGAGGCTGCTCGCCATCGAGACCTCGACCCCAGGGGCTTCCGTTGCCCTGGTCGAGGACGCCACGACCCTGGCCGCCGCCTCCCGGATCGACCCGGTTGGCCATGCCACCTTCCTCGTTCCTGCCATCGACTTCTGCTTCGACCAGGTCGGCTGGTCGCCATCCGCCCTCGATGCCGTAGCCGTCGACATCGGGCCCGGGCTCTACACGGGCATCCGGGTGGGCGTGGCCACCGCTCAGGGTCTCGCTGCTGCCTTCGGCATCCCG
>JBEVIF010000118.1:0-3083 GCA_040510795.1 Acidimicrobiia bacterium | reverse complement strand
GGTACCTGGCCGTGTTCGGGCCGGCCACGATCTCAGACATGCGGGTGTGGTCGAGGCTCAACGGTCTACGCCAGGTTGTCGACGGGATGCGCGATCGTCTTCGCTCCATTCAAGGCGAGGACGGCTCCGAGCTGCTCGATCACCCTGATGCCCCCATCCTCGATGAAGACACCCCTGCCCCGCCCCGATTCCTTCCCGAGTACGACAACGTTCTCCTCGGGCATTCCGACCGCTCCCGATTCTTCACACCCGGGATCGTGCCGCCGGGCTGGGCGGGCAACCTCCTGGTCGACGGGGTGTTCAGTGGATGGTGGAAGATCGGCGGGGACGGCAAGAAATCCCAGCTCGAGATTCATCTTCAGCGCGACGTCTCTCCTGCAGAGGTGAAGGCAGTCGGGGAGGAGGCGGAGCGCTTGCATCTCTTCGCGGCGCCCGATACCGCACTTCGTGAGATCCTCGTCCACGAGGACGACTGACTCCTCATTCAACCCGCTGGACAAATGCGAGGGCGTGTGCCAAGGTTGGATCTGAAAGGCCCGAAGGGCGGCGAAAGTCGTTCATCGGGCTTTTCTCTAATCCACGGAATCTGCTCCGTGGCCGCGGGTAGAAGGGATACGAGATGACATCGACAGGTGAGCCACCTCGTCTGACTCAAGAGGGCCGCGTGCTCCTCGAAGAGCGCGCGCGTCGTCTCGAAGAAGAAACGATCCCCGCGCTCGTCGAGGCGATCGAAGAAGAAGACGATGAGATGGCGCCCAGACTCGAGCAAGACCTCGCTCTTCGTGAGCTGGAGCAACTGAAGTACGTCCTTGCGACCGCCGGCAATGTCTACGACATCCCCGAGGATCCCGGGATCGTCCAGATCGGTGACCGGGTGACCATCCGACTCGATGACGGCGAAGAGGTCCGCCACCTCATCGTGGACCCTGCCGAGGCCGGTCTCGACACCATCCGAATCTCATCCGACTCCCCCCTCGCCACCGGAATTCTCGGCCATGGGGTTGGGGAGGTAGTGACAATCGAAGCGCCCAGCGGCCCCTACACCGCCACCATCATCGAATCGGCACGCGGCGGCGACTGAGAGAGTCTCAGTCCAGGAGGGGTCGGTCAGGGTACTGCCAGGCTGTCCGCCACCCACGACGAGATCTCATCCACAGTCCGGACACCGCGTTCCCAAGATGACCACCCGTTGGTCAGGACGGCGATCACATATCCCCCCTGTCGCCCCGGGCGGGCGACGTAGCCCACCGAATTGGCCACCCCGCCTGCGAAGCCATTCTTCTGGCCGACCGTCCAACCCTCCGGGACTCCACGGGTGATACCCCAGGTCTGCTCGGACACCACCGACGTCATGAGGTCCCATGCGATTTCACGATCCGCCCTCTCGAGCGGGCCCCAATCGCCGAGGATGACCTGGCGAATGAGATCTCCCTGATCCTTTGCCGAGGTGGTGGTCCGGCCCCAGGCGGCACCATCGTCACCCACTGTCGTTGTCTGCGTGAGTTCGAAGATCCTGGCCTGCCGGGCATACCAGGGCGATCCCCCATAGCTGCTCCACAGTGCTCTCACCGGCTCGTTGGCCGAACGAGTGATCATGGCTCGCAATTGGCCCAGTTCCCATGAGGTCACGGCACGCCCGTCGGATCGAGCCTCCAACAATGTGCCGGCCATGACCATGACCTTGAATACCGAGGCCGTGCGCAGTCTCTCTTCCGGATTCATCCAGTAGGCACATCCCGTTCTCGTGTCGTAGGCATATGCAGCGAACGCCTGGTCCGGAAACCGCGCGGAAAGAGATTGTGCTCGGGCCCCGGTGAACGGGTCTGGAGGACAAGGGTCCAAACCCAGTGCTGTCACCACCACTCTGGCGAACTCGGCACGGGTCACCGGTGTCCTGCCCCCGAACAGGCCGTTGCTCGAGTCCCACAGGCCGTGATAAGCGGCAATTCGAGCTGCCCGATGATAGAACCGGGTAGCTGTGTCCGTCCAAGGGGAGCGAAAGGACTCGGGGGCACTCAGAGCCAGAGTGTTGACCAGCATCTTGGCGATCTGGCCGCGTTGGAGATGCTCCGACGGGCAGATGTGCCGGTTGACCGGTGGGTCGCAGCCACTGATCACACCGGCGCGTGCCAGCAGGTTCGCCAGGCCCGAGGCGGCTCCGCCCCAGATCGGATCGTCGTCGACGAAGTAGTCGTGAGCGATCGAGGGATAGGTTGGAAGTGACCCGGCGTGGCGGCCAACGCCGACGAGGATCTTGACCGCTTCGATGCGGTTGAGGACACGATCCGGGCAAATCCTGGTATTGGCTGGTGGGTTGCAACCATGAACGATGCCGTTTTCGGCCAGCCATTCGAGATATGGCTCGCCCGGGTGCCCGTCGTCATCTGTGAACGGGCCGAGGTCCGAAACCTGAGCGTCCGCCACGTGGGGGAACATCCAGACACACGTCGACACCAGAAGTCCAGCGGCGACGACTCGGAGACTCACAGACAACTTCCCTGGATTGTGCCAGCGCGGTGGAACCGGACCCGAACCCCGCCTCTTTGCTCCCGGCATACAACACAAATAGTGTTCCCGAGTTCTCGACGGGAGTGGAAGTGGAGGTTGACCGTGCCGGATGAGTTCTTTGCCGATGTCCCCGGGCCGATCGGGTTCGGAGGGCTCGACTCCGACGACGCACTCGCCTTCCACGTCTACGAGCCCGACCGTGTGGTCCTTGGCAAGCGGATGGAGGATCACCTCCGGATAGCCGTCTGTTACTGGCACTCGTTCAATTGGCCCGGCAGTGACGTCTTCGGAGCCGGCACCCTCGATCGACCCTGGCTGAGTGGACAGGGGGACCCGATGGATGCCGCCCGGCAGAAGATGGATGCGGCATTCGAGTTCTTCTCCAAGCTGGGCACCCCCTTCTTCTGCTTCCACGACGTGGACATCGCCCCAGAGGCCGACACATTCGCCGGGTCGGCCGCAAATCTCGAGACCATGGTGGATTACGCCGAGAAGAAGATGGCCGACACCGGGGTGCGTCTTCTCTGGGGCACTGCCAATTTGTTCTCCCACCCCCGTTACGCGGCCGGGGCCTC
>JBEVIF010000117.1:0-4582 GCA_040510795.1 Acidimicrobiia bacterium | reverse complement strand
CTGGACTACCGACACGGAAACGACATTCTCGTCGTTTCGCAGGTAGTGGAGGAGGTTGATCGTGGCGTAATAGACGGGAAGGTGGTCGTCTACGGAGGCGTGGGTCGGGGTCCCCAACTCCTCACCCAGAGTCGCGGCGAGGATGGCCAGTTCGGGATCGCCGGGATAGTCGTAGGGGATCTGGGCCATGCCTCTGGGCAACTCGGATGAGGTGAATATGCCCTGCCGCCGGGCGTGGGCGGAGAGGAGGTGCTCGACCGTGGAGAACCAGTGCGAGTCGATGATGACGATCGTGTCCGGCTGGAGCCGATCGAACACCTCGTCGCGAAGGCGGGCCAGACCGGGGACCAGGCTGATCTCCTTTCCGTCGTTGATCTCGAGCCGCGTTGCCTCATCGAACATGATTGTGGGGGCATGGCTGATCAGGCCGGCACCGACGATCTCGCCCATAGGGTCCCTCCTCGGGTCGTTGGCTACCTAACGAATGGTACCGGCCCCGGGCCTCACTCGGCGATGAGACGGGCCCCGTCTGCGGTCGCCGTGACCCGACGCAGGAGCCTGGCCATCTCCCGTCGCTCCTCGCGGGCGAGGTCGGCGGTGAACTTGGCCTCGTAAAGATTGAACTCGGGAAACACGGTTTCGATCGTGTCGAGACCCTGGTCGAGAAGTCTCACCACGACACGTCTTCCATCGTCCGAATGACGCGACCTCTCGACCAGCCCACCCTTCTCCAATGTGGTGAGCATGCCGCTCAGCGTGCCCTTGGCCAACCCGCAATCTTCGGCGAGCTGGCCGGTCTCCCGTTCGCCCCAGACCCAGAGCACGAAGAGAATGGTGAAACCACCCCAGGAGAGGCCGGCAGGCCCGAGGACCTCGCGCTCCATCCGGTTGCGGACCGCGTTGGCCGCCCGATAAATGTTGGAGACGGCCAGCATCGCCTCGAAGTCGAGGGCCCGGTCCCCCAGTCTGGAGCGGATATCGCGCTCGGCTTCGAGGATGACATCCTCGTCGTGGTCATGGAGACGTCTCGGCATGTTCTTCCTGCCAGCATATCCTTAGCTAGCTAACGATCCCTATGCCCTCCACTAGAGTCGAGATCTCCGACACGGCTGTGTCACCCGACCATTTCATCGGGGGCAAACGCGTGTCCTCGCAGGCAACTTTCGAGGTGCGCTCGCCTCTCGATTGGGACTGGCACCTCGCCGACGTCGCTCGTGGCGATCCGCTGACGGCCGATCAGGCGGTCAGCGCTGCCGTGGACGCTTTTCCCGGCTGGGCCTCACTTACCCCAAAGCAGCGGGCCGAGCCGCTCCATCGCTTGGCCGATCTGATAGACGCCAACGTCGGCATGTTGGCCCGAGTCGAGTGCGTCGACATGGCGATGCTGCTGGAGAGCCTCGAGGCGCGGGTCATCCACCGCGGGGCTGAGAACTTCCGCAACTACGCAGATCTCGCCGTCTCCTATCAGAGCCGTCACTGGTCGTCGAAGGGCACCGACAACCAGGTGGAGCGGATGCCGGCGGGGCCCGCCGTCATCATCACCCCCTGGAATGCCCCCTGGCTGCTGTCGACTTGGAAACTGGCGCCGGCGCTGGCCGCGGGCAACACGGTGATCCTCAAACCGGCGGAATGGGCGCCACTCTCGGCCTCACTCCTGGCCGATCTTGCGACTGAAGCGGGGCTCCCACCCGGAGTGCTCAATATCGTCCAGGGCATCGGTGAGGAGGTCGGTGCGGCCCTGGTCTCCGATCGGCGTGTCCGACGCATCTCCTTCACCGGCTCTCCGGAGACGGCGCGCCACATTGGGGTGGCCGCAGGTAGAAACATCGTCCCCTTCACGGCCGAGCTCGGGGGAAAGGGGCCACTGGTCGTCTTCGCCGATTCCGATCTGGAGGCGGCCGCCTTGAAAGCTGCCGGCCAATACGACGATTCGGGCCAGACCTGCCTTGCCGGCACCAGGCTCCTCGTCGAGGAAAGTGTGTCCACTGACTTCCTGGAGCTGTTCTACGAGCACACCGATGCCCATGTCCTCGGCGACAGCCGCGACCCCCGGACCACAGTCAGCCCGCTGATCCACCCCGACCATCTGGCCCGGGTCGCGGGTTTCGTTGAAAGGGCACGACGGCACGGGGACCGGGTGTTGCGGGGTGGGGAGCGATGGAAACAGGATGGGCTCTGGTACGAGCGGACCTTGATCGAGCCACTGGCCAACGACTCAGAGATCGTTCAGCGCGAGGTGTTCGGCCCGGTCCTCACGTACCAGACCTTCGCCGACGAGAAGGAAGCGGTTGCGTTGGCCAATTCGACCTCGTATGGGCTCTCCGGGATCGTGTACACGGGCAGCGAGGAGCGCGCCGAGCGAGTGGGTCGGGGTATCAGGGCCGGGACGATCTGGGTCAACACCTATCTGGTCCGTGACCTGACCGCTCCGTTCGGGGGCATCGGGATTTCGGGGATAGGACGGGAGGGCGGCGACTACGCCCTCGATTTCCACTCCGACCTCAAGACCATCCAGATCAGCCAGGGCACCGTTTCCTGAGGCGGGCCATCACCAGCTGGTTGCGATGTATTTGGTCTCGAGAAACTCCTCAATGCCCTCATGGCTGCCTTCGCGGCCGATCCCGGATTGCTTGACGCCACCGAAGGGGGCGGCCGGGTCGGATACGAGACCGCGGTTGAGCCCGACCATCCCCGATTCGAGGGCCTCCGCCGTCTGCAGGCCCCGGGCGAGGTCGCCGGTGTAGACGTAGGCGATCAAGCCGTGGACCGTGTCGTTGGCCATGGCGATGGCCTCATCGTCGGTGTCGAAGAGGACGACCGGCGCCACGGGCCCGAAGATCTCCTGGTCGAGGATGGCGGCGTCCGGGGAGACGCCCGACAACACGGTCGGCTCGTAGAAATACCCTGTGCGGTCGGGCACCGAAGCTCCGACTGCGACACCTGCCCCCGAGTCGACCGCTTCCTGGACCATCTTGGCGATGTCGTCTCGCGAGCGCTCGTTGATCATGGGCCCAACCTGGTTAGCCCGGTCGATCCCCGGCCCGACCTTCATCGCCCCCATGGCGCCGGCCAGCATCGAGGTGAATTTCTCTGCGATCGATGAGTGGACCAGGAATCGGTTGGCCGCAGTACATGCCTCTCCGGCGTTGCGCATCTTGGCCACCATGGCCCCTTCCAACGCCGCGTCGAGATCGGCGTCTTCGAACACAATGAACGGCGCGTTGCCGCCGAGCTCCATCGACACGTTCAGCACCTGGTCTGCGGCGACCTTGAGCAGCGTTTGGCCGACTTCCGTGGACCCGGTGAACGACAGCTTGCGCACCCTGGGGTCATGCAGCATCTGCTCTATCACCCCGGACGAACCTCGGGCAACGACGACGTTCACCACCCCTGGCGGCAGCCCCGCCTCCTCCATGAGATGGACGACTGCGAGCGTGGTCAGAGGAGTGTCCGAGGCCGGCTTGACGATGGCGGTGCATCCGGCGGCGAGGGCAGGCCCTATCTTGCGCGTCGCCATGGCCGCAGGGAAATTCCAGGGAGTGATCATCACGCTGACCCCCACTGGCTGGAGAACCGTCATGATCCTCTTGTCTCCAGCCGGAGCGAGTCGAACTTCGCCTCCGATACGGGGAGCTTCCTCGGAGAACCAGCGGAAGAACTCGGCGGCGTAGCGCACCTCACCCAGAGCATCCGGGAACGCCTTGCCGTTCTCGAGGACTATCAGCTCGGCCAGGGTGTCTTCGCGTTCACGCATCGCCTCGAAGGTGCGGCGGAGGATCTCGGCTCGCTCACGTGGCGCCGTGGACGTCCATGGGCCCAGGGCGTCGGCAGCCGCATCGACCGCATCTGCAGCGTGACTGGCCTCGGCGAGGCCGACGTCGACCAGCACGTCTTCGGTCGCCGGGTCGACGACGGGAAGCTCGCCAGCGCCCGAGGACCAGGACCCACCGATGTAGAGACCGGTCTTCCCGTGTTCTTTGAGCTCATCGAGGATCGCTGTCATTGACCATCAACCTCCATTGGCACCTTTCGGCGCAGTGTCGTGCCACCTTTCCATGAAACACCTACCCGGTGGTAGTAGCCGGCGATGACCTCCAATGGCGCCAGCAGCGACAACTCGTCTGCGGGGGACGGGAGTAACTCGAGCTCGGCTGAGCCGCTCCAGACGTCTCCGATCTCGCCGTCGTAGCCCTGCATGGTCACCAGCTCGTCGAGTGACTCCGTGCCATCGGATTCGATCGCCGGCCACCGTCGATTGTGAAGCATCTGATGCCCGTTTACGAACCCGGGACTCGGCCCGGGCGCCTCCAGCGTGACCACCGCCCTGGCCAGGCTCCTGTCCGCCGCCGTCAGTGTCGCCCCGAAGCGCCCCCCAGCCTCGAGTCTGGGCCCGGCACTGCCCACGGTGATCGGGCGAGTCATCCAGATGCTGCCCAACTTCTTGGGGTAGCCCTGGTGATAGCCCCGAACCAACGCAAAATCCTTGTCCACCCAGATGAACACGCATCGGCTCCACGTCTCCCCACCCCACGAGCACCGAACCACAGCGAAGCACTCCTTGTACTGGGATCGCACCGGGTCG
>JBEVIF010000116.1:0-3564 GCA_040510795.1 Acidimicrobiia bacterium | reverse complement strand
GCACCGGCGCCGTGTGCGGGCTGGCCACTGCACTGCTGGCGAGCAGCGGCGCGAGCACACTGGCCATGCTCGGGGCCGGTGCGATGGCCTTCGACCAGATCGACGCGGTGCAGACCGTCCGGCCGATCGATCGGGTCATGGTCTGGTCCCGGAATCCGGTCAATGCGAGACTGCTCGCCGAGATGGTTGGCGGGGAGCACGTCGACGATGCTGCCGAAGCGGCCGCCCAGGCCGACGTGATCTCCTGCGCCACTCCGGCGACATCGCCCATCCTCTCCGAGTCCAGCGTTCGGGAAGGCGCGCATGTCAACGCCATCGGTGCTTACACGCCGGACATGGCGGAGTTGGCGCCCGACCTGCTCGAGCGGGCCTATGTGGTGGTCGACGACCTCTCCGCAGCTGCCGAAGAGGCAGGCGACCTCATTCAGGCCGGCAGGCTTCCCAACACGTCGTTGCGGGAGCTGTTGGCTGGGACCAGCCCCGAGATAGGTGAGGACGTGACGGTGTTCAAGAGTGTCGGCGTGGCAGCCCAAGATGTGGCCGCTGCCCACCTCGCCCTCCTCAACGCAGAGCGGCTCGGAGTGGGCACGCTCCTTCTGGCGTAGTTATTCGACGCTGCGGCTGAGCCGTCCGAGACGTTGGTCCCAGGTGTCGCCGACCTTCTCGGCCCATTTGACGACGTCGCCCAACGGCTCTGGATCGAAGGTGTAGCGCACCTCTCGTCCGGAGGGGTGTCGTTCGACAAGACCGGCGGCGTCCAGGGCGGCGAGATGCTTGGTCACCGCCTGACGGGAGATGGGCATTGCAGCGGACAGCTCGGTGGCAGTGGCCGGCCCCCCGTCGGCCAGACGGCTCAGCACCTCGAGTCGGGTCGGGTCGGCCAGGGCGGCGAAGACCTCGTAGGGGATCATCAGGCCGCTACGGACAGAGATGCCCTCGGAAAAGGGGACCCACCCCACTGGGGAGGAAGACCTGTGATCGTCCACGGGAGCAGGGTCTCGCGGACGGTGAGGGTGGTCCCCTCTTCCACCTGCTCCAATTCGATCTCGACCTGGGTGGGTAGCCCGTCGTCGGTCCGCCAACTCCACTGGAGACGACGCCCGGGGACGACTTCCTCGACGGTGCCCCAGACCGGGGGCCCGTCCTCCGGAGTCATTGTTATGGCGCCACCGGGGCGGGCGTCGATCGAGACATCACCCTCCATCCAGTCACCAACCAGGTTCTCGTCGGTGAGACGCTCCCAGACCGAGTCCGGGTCGGAGGGGAGAGTGACGGTCCTTTCGACGGTGATGTCACCGGCGAGCTCTTCGAAACGCTCTTCCTGCATACCTGCAACTTAGCAGTTGCGCGTGGATGTTAAGCTTATTCGCAACCGACGGGTTGCACAAAGGAGAAGATGATGCTGATACCTACCGTGATCGAGCAGACGAGCAGGGGAGAGCGGGCATACGACATCTACTCACGGCTGCTCGGGCACCGTGTCATGTTCCTTGGCCGAGCGGTTGACGCTGACACGGCGAACCTGATCGTCGCTCAGTTGATCCATCTCGAGAGCGAGGACCCGGACAAGGACATCGCTCTCTACATCAACTCGCCCGGAGGGGAGATGTCTTCGATGATGGCGATCTACGACACGATGCAGCACATCAAGCCAGAAGTGATGACCGCGTGCATAGGAATGGCCGCATCAGCGGCAGCCGTGATCCTTGCCGCCGGGGCCCCGGGGAAGAGGTACGTCCTGCCCCACGCCCGAGTGCTGATCCATCAGCCTCATCTGATGGGGGGCGGGCTGGAAGGCCAGGCTTCAGATATAGAGATTCACGCCAAGGAGATCGTCCGGCAAAAAGAGGAGATGAATGTCATCCTTGCCCGTCACACCGGCCAGACGGTCGAAACCGTCACCAGAGACACCGATCGTGACCGCTGGCTGACCGCCGACCAAGCGGTCGAATACGGCCTGGTCGACTCGATCATGGCGCCGAGCCGGGTGCCGGCAGGGTTGGACCAGACCTAGGAGGCCTTGGCTCCCCGGATCTCCAGCCCTTCGAGCAGGCGCATCGAGGCTTCGCTGATCTCGTGGACAGCCTGATGGAAGACGTCCTCGTTGTGGCCGGCCGGTCGGCTGAATCCCGAGATCTTGCGGACGAACTGAAGCGCTGCCGCCTCGATCTCCTCGGTGGGAGCCGGGGTCGCGCCCTCCCTGAGTACTTTTATCGATCTGCACATGCCACCCACGCTACCCGGGGCGGCGGCTTGCTCGTTGTAGACGCTCCACCTCGGTAGAGGCGAGGGCAGAGGCGACAACCAGGGTCATCGGCACCACCGCTGGGGCAATCGCACCCGAAACGAGCGCCCCCAGGAAAAGGAGGATCGCCGCGAGGGCACGGCCCGCCTGAAGCCGGTCTCGCCTCAGGAACTTCCTGGTCCGACTGTCGACGAATGACACCGGCTCCAGCGGCTCCCGGAGAACAGCGATGAGGGCGAGCACGCCCAACGCCGCCATGACAATTGGGTCGATGGTGGGGAGGGTCCGGGGGAAGGTACCGCTGAGGCTGGCCACTAGCGACGAGCCGATCGCCCCCGCCAACGCTGCAAAGAGAGCCGAGCGGTTGGGTTCTTCGGCCATCCGGGCGTCGACATATATCGCCACCGCCAGCCCGAAGCCCATCACCCACCCGAGTGGTGTGAAGGAGACGACCGTGGCGAGGACAGCCAGGCCGGCCAGGTCGGTGGGAAGAGGGCGCCGCCCGGTGGTCTCTACGACCAGTCTCTCCGACATCAGCAGAGCGGTGAATGGCAGGATGGCCGTCTCGAATCCGAGCAGCGCCCAGGTCCCACCGACGACGGCGAGCACCAGAGCGGGAACCTGGCGGTCCGGATCGATCTCTCGGGCCAACGCCCATGACAGGAAGGCCGTGCCTGCGGCCTCGATGGCCAGGAGTGGTTCGGCATCGTGAGCCAGCGTGAGGTAGGCACCGACGATCCCCGCGAGGGCAGACAGGGCGAGCACGGACCGGTTCCACGGGCTCTCCGGCTCGAGAGGTCGCAACACGTGAGATCGGAATTGCACTGCCCCATTCTGTGACGTGAGTGCGGGAAAAGGCGGGATGGGAATACCCTGACTGCACGTGACCAAGCCGTTGGAGAGCATCCGCCGTCTCCCTGCAGTTGGCGTCCTCGCCGAAAGACAGATGGGTGGATTTCTCGCCATATCCGCCCTGGTGGGTGTCGGAGTGGGTCTGGGGGCGGCAGCGTTGATCTATCTCGTCGACTGGTTGGAGGAGTTCTTCCTCCCTTTCGCAATCGACCAGGGACATCCATGGATCTTTCTGACGGTCCCGACCGGGTTTCTGTTCGCCTGGTTCCTCGCCCGAAGATTTGCACCAGAGGTCGCCGGAGACGGCGTGCCCGAGGCGGTGGCCGCTCTCGAAGTGCACAGCGGGAGGATGCGGGGCCGGGTCATCCCGCTGAAGATCCTGGCGACAGCTGCCACAGTCGGCACGGGTGGCTCGGCGGGCCGCGAGGGACCGATCGTCCAGATCGGGGCTGCAGTCGGATCGGTCA
>JBEVIF010000115.1:0-7994 GCA_040510795.1 Acidimicrobiia bacterium | reverse complement strand
GCTCGGCTATCTGGACTATGCGCTGGCCAATCCGACGCTGCTGGCGCAGGTGACAGGGTCGACGGTATGGCACATCAACGCAGATGAGCCCGACCTCATCGACTACGACACCGAGTTCAAGCAAGACGCCCAGGACGCCATCTACGCCCCCGACCAATACCGGTCGTCGGACCACGAGGCCGTCATCGTGGGTCTCGCCCTGGACCAGACCCCGCCGGTGATCGTGGCAGAGCTTGATCGGATAACCGCCACGGGGAACACCGGGATATTCATCGTCGACTTCTCCTGTCAAGACGCGGTCGACCCGAGGCCCGCCTGTGTTGCCGATCTCAACGGGGTGCCGGTCACCGACGGTCAGATCACCCAACTGGTCGAGGCGCCGGGCCAGCCGGTCACTCTGCGTCTCGGGACAGTGCTCTTCATGAAGGACGAAAGCTTCACCCTGTCTGTGACCGGGACCGACGCGCGGGGAAACACCGCGACGGCAACTGCCGAGCCGGTCTTCGGGAGTTAGAAGCCCTAGACCTGGCCTGCCTCCAACTCGACCGGCCGGGTGGCGACAGTCGAGAGGGCGCCACCCCGGATCACCGTGAGATCGACCGATCCGCCGACACGGTCTCCGGTCATCATGCGCTGAAGGTCCCTGGCGTCTCGCAGGGGCACGCCGTCACCGGCCACCAGGATGTCACCAGGGCGGATCCCGGCTCTTTGCGCCGGGCTGCCCTCCACTACTTCCACGACCTCGATGCCTCGCTCCTGGCCCAACCGGTCAGCCAGCAGGGGCGGCAGAGGGCGGGTCCCCCCGGCGACGCCTAGATAGGCGCGACGGACCTTCCCACTCTTGATCAGCTCTGCGACGATCGCCTTCGTCGCCTCGTCGATTGGCACTGCCAGGCCGAGGCCTTGCCCGATCATGGGTCCGACGACGGCAGTGTTGACCCCGACCACCCTGCCTCCGGCGTCCGACAGCGGGCCGCCGGAGTTTCCGGGGTGAAGAGCGGCGTCGGTCTGGATCACATTCTCGACGAGACGGGAATGTCCCTCACTGTTGGCCGCGATCGACCGGCCCAGAGCACTGACCACCCCCGCCGTTACCGATCCGGAAAAGCCGAGGGGGTTGCCCAGAGCGACGACGAGCTGGCCTACCTCCAGGCTCGAGGCGTCACCCAGCTCGGCCGCGGGCGCGTCTGAACCTTCGAGCTTGAGAACTGCGAGATCCGAGAGTCGGTCGCGGCCCACGACGTCGAACCCTGTCTCCCAGCCGTCCACGAACGAAGCGCCGCCCCTGGTGCTTCCCTCCACCACATGGGCCGATGTCAGCATGAACCCGTCACCGCTGATGACCACGCCCGAGCCCGAGCCGTCATGCCACTCACCCCGGCGACCCCGGCGACGCGTGGTCAGGGCGACAACGGTGGGTAGGAGCGTCCGCGCCACGGACGTGACTACTGCCGAGTAGGCGTCGAGGGCGATCTGACCCCGGGCAATGTCGACGGAGGGATCCAGGGTCACGAGAACCGGGCGGTCACGGAGAGCCTGTCATTGACACGAACCAATCCAAGGTCCAATGACTCGCCGGCGCCAGAGAGGACGCGATGCAGGTCGTCGACGTCGGAAGTCGCCTGGTCTCCTGCGCTGACCAAAACGTCTCCCTCCCGCACACCAGCGACGTCCGCAGGTGAGCCCTCCTCGACCAGCCTGATCAGAAGACCATCCGCTTCGTCGAGGCCCATGGACCGGCGAAGACGCCGGGTTACCTCGACGGGAGCGAGACCGATGCCGAGATGGCGCGGCTCGGGACGGTCACCGCTGCGAAGCGCCGTCACCGTGGCCCTCAGGTCGGAGGTAGCGGCCTGCGCCAGATAGAACCCCCTGCCCAGGCGACGGGTGTTGATCCCCACCAACAGCCCGTCCAGATCGACCACGGGGCCACCCGATGCCCCGGGAGGGGCAAGGGCCGTGTGCTCGAATCCACCGGCCACCCGTCGGCCTCGGGGCCCGCGGAACGACCGATCGGCGGCAGCGACCCAGCCCAGAGTTGCTCTGAGCCCGCGCCCGCCCGGGTTGGCCAATCCGACGACCGGCGCACCGATGGCGGGGGCCACTTCGTCCGGCTGCCAGGTGATAGGCCCTGCCTCACCCTTGCTGACCTCCAACAGGGCCAGATCCGCGTCCACATCGATCCCGAGGACCCTCGCGTGTTCCACCCGCCCGTCGAAAAGCGTAACGGTCGCCCGTTCGGGAGTGACGTTGTGGGCATTGGTGAGGATCAGGCCGTCTTCGAGCAGGACTCCGGAGCCCATGCCCCAACGGCCTCCGAGCCCGACCACCGAAGGGCCGACAGAGGCCGCCACCGAGGCCACGGCCTCCCCGATCTCAGTGAGAATCATCATGCGCCTCCTAGTCACTAGCGACTTGCAATTTGCAAGCATATCACCAAGCACAACCCGGTCGGCGAGGTTGGGCGACATAGCATGGAGCGGATGGACGAAGACCGCGGACCGCTGAGTCGGGCATTGGAGCGAATCGGTGACCGCTGGTCGCTCCTGATCATCGACGCCTTGCAAGGCGGACCGCTCAGGTTCTCGGACCTCGCCGACCGGGTTACCGGGATCGCGCCCAACATCCTCTCCAACCGTCTGAGCCGTCTCGAGGATGAGGGCGTGATCCTCTCCAGGCCTTACTCAGACAAACCTCCTCGTCATGTCTATGAGCTGACCGGGGCCGGACGTGACCTGGCCGGGGCCCTCCGGCTGCTCGCCCATTGGGGTGACCGTCAGTCAGACGAAGGAGAGGCGATCAGGCACCAGCTCTGCGGCACCCCGCTGGAGGCTCACTGGTACTGCGCCAGCTGTGACCGGATCGTCGATCAGGGAGCGGAGACGGAGATCCGACTGGTCTGACGCGGAGGATGCTCGGCATTCTGACGCCGCTCGTGCCGACCCGGCTTGGTCAAAGAAGCAACGAGCAAGCCGCCAACAGCGACGAGCCCCACGGTGGACACCACCAGCGTCGTCAACCACGGCCAGAACGACGCAGTCGCAATCGGCGCGTCAACGACCACCGCATCCGTCGACGCCACTGACACCGCCGAAGGCACAGCAGCGAAATCGGCGGCTCCCCCGGTTACGGGGGCCGTCGCGACGGTGGTCTCGACTGCTCGCACCGGTTGCTCGGAGTGAATTGTGAGACGGCTCCTCTGGGAGGCGTAGCCATAGGCGAAGATCATGTCCGTCTCCGAAGCGGACGAGACCACGATTCTCACGCCGAGGTGCCGACCCTCTCCGAATTGGTGGTCGAGGGCGGGGAAATCGACCGTGGTCTCGATCCACGTCGCTCCGGTGCCGCTGTCGATCGTCGCTGCCTTGGATCCGAGGTTGTCACAGTCGGAGCCTGTGGTGTCACAGTCGAGGAGATACACGGTGAAGGCACCCTGTCTCCCTGCCTCGAACATGTCGGCCGCACTCCACACCACCATCGAGGGATAACCCGTCAGCCGCTGCCCGCTCGCCTCGATCTGCCAGTGCTGAAAGCGGGCTTCGTCATCCTCTTCCAACCCTCGACTGGAGCGTTGAAGGAGCAATCCGGGCTCGACGTCCCTACCCCGGTCGTAGTTGGGCATCTCTCCCCCGAGCGGGTTGAACATCAATTGAGCACGGGGGACCCCATCCGGGCCCAGGTAGTAGTTCTCCTGCTCAGCGAGGGCGACGCCCGGAGCGAGAAGCACCAGGGTGAGGGCGACCAGCACGCCCCATGTCACGCCGGGTCCGCGCATGTCTCAACGAACCCCTGCGTCGAGCGGAACTCGATCCGCAGGCAAACCGGCCGGGGCGGGGGCCAACGGCAGGCTTACCGAGAAATGAGTCCAACTCGGATCTCTCTTATAGCCCAACTCGGCGCCGATCTGCTCGGCAAGCCCACGGACGACGGCGAGGCCCGATCCGGAGCGCACGGGGCTCCGGCCTTCCTCAGCGAGGTCGACGTAGCGTCGGAATACCTGAGTGCCAGTCCCCTCCGGGAGCCCGGGACCGTCGTCGGAGACGCTGATCCTCATGTCCTGGCCCTCGGCCACTGCCCAGATGGCAACCCTCTTGCCGCCGTGGCGGATGGCATTGCCCACCAAGAGATGGAGGATCTCGCGGAAGATGCTGGGATCGGTCTCGATGACGATCTCGGGCACGGCGATCTTGATATCGGCGCCGAGATCCTGGTACTCGACGGCGACGATGAGAGCCTCCACTTTCACATTGCACCGTTCGACGTGCGGGACGAGCTCATGAGACACGCCGGCGAGGAATTGCCCGGTGGCCCGGTTAGTGACGCGCTCCAGCCCCAGCTCGAGCTGGATCTCGTCTTCGCGGGCGTAGAGACGAGCCCGAGCCGCACGCCAGAAGAAGACCATGACCAGGGCAGGAACGGCGAAGCTGACCGCGATCTGTGCGGTCATCGTCGGCCCGAATCGGCTCGACGAATAGACGCCGAGCGCACTCAGCCCGAGCAACGTAATAACCAGGAGCACCGCCGTCCCACGGCCGGCAACCATCCGGCGACTCCCTCGTAGCGTGGTCACGGAGTATCTATCGGCGGAAACTCGACGGGCTTTATCAGCTGACGCCGCTCCGGGAACCCAGGATGAATTACAGATAGAGACCGGTGGTCGGCTCAGATGAAGCCCGCTCTTGGTGGGTCTCGGCTGTCGGGAGCGACTCGATGTCGGCCAGGACCGCGGCCACAAAGCGCCGGGCTTCCCTTTCCTTGCGGGCCGTGTCGAGATCGGGCTCGAACCTGTCGCGGAATGCGGAGAGCTGCTTGATGTGCTCCTCGAACTGCTCGGGGTTGGTCCTCATCGCAAGCTCCCAAACCACGATCCTCACCAGAACCTGAAATTCCTCATCGGGGATCTGCGCTGCGGCTTCGGCCCCTTCTTCCGGCTCTATGTGAATGCTCATTTCTCTCACCTCCGCCCACAAAGAGTGCGTGGGCCGTTCCCAGATACGCCAGTTCTTTTCGCTCCGGGCCAGAACTACCATCCTCCCGTCCATCGTCGAGGGGACTCAGATGGTTCGCACTCGCGATCCCCGGGGATTGGGCCCGGAGACATGAGCGCATGGTTCACACGGGTCTCGACCCGGCCTCGGAAGCGTTCGGGATCGGTCGTGGTCGCCGCCGCGCTGGCAGCCTTGATCGTCCTCGGGGTAGGGATCGTTCTGATCGTCACAGTCACGTCATCGCAGCGGGCTTACGCAGGCGCCGTCGAGGCCGTCGCCGCCGCCGAGACGACCGAGGACTCCATCGTGGCAACGGCTGCATTGCAAAACGAGCGGGCACTGGCGTCGAGCCTGGCCGACGCCAACCTCTACATGTACCACTCGGGGTATGACGCCGCCATCGTCGACACAGATCGGGGAATGCAGGCACTCCGGGCATCCTGGGCGGAGCACCGTTCCGAGATGTCGGAAACGGCGACACCATCGATCGGCGATGTCCTCTCGGCTGACGGATCTCTGGCTGACTTCAGGGAGGCAGCCCTGTCGACCAGTGGTGAATCGACCTACCCCTTGTACAGCGAGGCGGTGGCCACGTCGGTCGCGGCAACGAGTGAGCTCATCCAGCAGTCATCGGACGCGACGACCCTGAAGGATCGGAGCCTCCTCGTAGCCCTGCTCGGTCTGTCCGAAAGTCTCAACACTCAGCGCTTCCTCATCCAGGAAGCTCTGGCCACCGGCGGCCCTGTGTCTGAGGAAATGTTGCTTCAACTCGAAGTCGAGTCCGACAACCTAAGTCAGAGCTTCTTCGAGGCGAGATCACTCGCAGACGGCGACGACCTCGCTGTCATCGAGGGGATCAGAACCGGCGAGGCATCCCAGGACGTCGCCCGCATGGTGGAGCAGATCACCGATCGGGGGGGAGCGGTCGAATCGATCAGCCCGCAGCGATGGTTCGAGGCCAGTACGGTGCGTATCGAGCAGGTCGATGCACTCATCCCGACAGTCAACGAGCGGGTATCGACAGTGGCCGGTGACGAGCTCGACAGCGCCGAGCTCGCGTTGTGGACTGGCTCGATCCTCCTCAGTGCTCTGTTCCTCCTCACCGTCCTGGTCGGCGGCAAAGCGGTGTTCGCAACCAGGGAGCGTCAAGAGGTGCTGGCCGAGTACGGCCAGCTGAGCGACGGGCTCCGCCAATGGTTCGCCCCAACCAACTTCCCCGACCCCGAAAGTGTTGAGATCACAGCCCGATACATACCGGCATCAGTCAGAACCCAGTCGGGTGGGGACTGGTACGACGTATATGAGGTCGGGAATTCGCTGGCGGTGGTGATCGGCGACGTCGCCGGCCATGGCGCCGATGCCACGGCCCAAATGGCCCAGCTGAGGAACATCTTGCGCGGGCAATCCACGGCTCGCACCCTCGACCCGGCCGCCCAGATCGACCTCCTCGACAAGACGATGACCGGTTCGGGGATCGTCGCCACAGTCACTTATGGGCTACTCGATGTCTCTAGTGGGGAGTTCGTATACACCCGCGCCGGACACGTTCCCTTGTTGATTCGGAGTGCAGCGGGAGATGTCCGGATCGAGGAGGAGGCGCAGGGCCCACCGGTGGGAGGCGAAGTCGACCTGAAACGTGAGATCAAGCGAACCCGCCTGCACCCGGGCGACGTGCTCATCCTGATCACCGATGGTCTGGTGGAGGGGTTGAACCGTGACATCGATGAAGCGCTCGATCAAATTGCCAAAGCGTTGACCGAGGCCGATTCATCGACGGAGGCGATGCTCGATCAGATCTTCGGGATGAACGAAAAAGAACCGATCGACGACGCCGCCGCTCTCCTCATCACCTGGAACCCGCCGAGTCAGGTGACATGAATCACCTCATCGTCTTCGATCTTGCGCTTTTCGACTGCACGCCTCGTGACCATGGTCGGAGAGGCGATCCCGGCGATCGCTGCGACAATTCCGACGATTGAATACACCACGCCGCTGGTCTGATTGACCCCGAGGGCACACGGCGAAACGGTCAGGCAGTGTCGGGGGCGAGCCTGGCCCGCAGGGTGTCGAGGGCTCGCGTTATGAGACGTGACACCTGCATCTGGGAGACGCCAACCACCTCTGCGATGTCGGACTGGGTCATGTCCTCGAAGAATCGAAGAAAGAGGACCTCTTGTTCCTGAGGCTCGAGGTCCGAGATGAGGGGCTCCAGGGAATGCCAGATGTCGGCCAGATCGAACTGCTCGTCGTCGCTGCCCAAGACCCGGATCAGACTGGTCTCTTCGTCCTCCGAGAAAGGAGCGTCGACCGACTTGGCGTTGTAGGCGAGAGCCGCCTCCATGGCGTCCTCGACCTCCTCGATGGGGCGGCCGAGCTCCTCCGCCATCTCGGCCGGGAGTGGCGCCCGTCCCAGCTTCTGGGACAATTCGGCCACGGCACGGTTGAGCTCCACCGTGGTGTCGCTCAGGGATCGGGGAACCCGGACCGACCAGGTGGTGTCACGGAGATATCTCTTCAGGGTCCCGATGATGGTCTTCCGCGCATAGGTGGTGAACTTGACCCCGAAATCAGGGTCGAACCGGTCGATGGCGTTGACCAGGGCGATCGAAGCGGCCTGTCCCACGTCATCAGCGTGGGCGCCTCCCCTGCGATACCGGTTTGCCACCGACGCCGCCCAGCCTTCATATCTGGAGAAGATCTCGTCACGAGCGTCTCGGTCAGCAGGCACGAGCTCGAACAGCTCTTCGTCTGAGAGATGCGACAGCGTCTGACGGCGTACCAGCTCGAGGTCGAACCAGACCTCGTTTCCTCGATGACCCCAACCGTCGGACAAGCGGTCGAGCAGCTTGGTCACTATCTCATCGGTCGGCGCGTCGGCTGAAGCGCTGCTGGAGGCGGTGACCCGGGCACTGCGACCGATCTCCTCCACCCGCACCGACAGAGTGACATTCGGCTCGTACATGAGGGTTACGACCTCGCTCACCAACAGCGCCGCATCGACGGATC
>JBEVIF010000114.1:0-7211 GCA_040510795.1 Acidimicrobiia bacterium | reverse complement strand
GGAGGCCGACTGGGACGAGGTTCTGGCAGCAGAACCGGCACCACGGGCCATGGTGCAGGACGTCGATCACTCTCTCGCCGTGCTCGCCGACTATGTCGATCTCAAGTCACCATGGATCAGGGGCCACTCACGCACGGTCGCCGACCTAGCCCAACAGGCTGGGGGGCTGCTCGGGCTGACTGATGATCAGGTGAGCGATTTGGGTCGGGCTGCCCTCGTCCACGATCTCGGTCGGGTAGGTGTCGAGAACGGCATCTGGGACAAGCCGGGCCCGTTGGCCACCCCGGAGTGGGAAAAGGTCCGGCTCCACCCCTATCTGACCGAGCGGGTGCTGTCCCGTTGCACGACCCTGGCCGACTTGGGTGAGATCGCGTCGAGTCACCACGAGCGCAGTGACGGCTCTGGATATCACCGGAGGATGACCGCAGAGCAACTGTCGAAGGCGGGCCGCGTCCTGGCGGCAGCGGACGTCATGGCTGCGCTGACGGCCGACCGGCCATACAGAGCCCGCTTCGATACCAGCGAGGCCGCCCGTACGCTCGAGGCGGAGGCTGGCTCGGGTCGGCTGGACCGCGACGCTGTAGCCGCGGTGGTGTCCGCAGCCGAGGGCCGATCTCGAGTGGAAAAGGCCATCAACCCTGGTGGCTTGACCGACCGGGAGGTGGAGGTTCTGCGCCTCATCGCTCGGGGTCAGACCAACCGCGTGATCGGTGAGGAGTTGTACATCTCACCGAAGACAGTCGGGCGTCACGTCGAGAACATATACGTCAAGATTGGGGTGTCGACCCGGGCCGGTGCCGCCCTTTACGCGATGGAGCAGCGTCTCTTGGAATAGGTGTCCGGGTGTAGAGTTGCCCGATGGGCGGCTTGCCCCGCCCGACCTTCGTCTCGGTGCCCTCGCCACCGACCCGGAAGGCAAAGGGGACCCCGAGTGCTCGGCAAAGAGTCGGATCGAGCTGTGCGTGTCCACGCATACGTCGGTGAGCGCGGGTCATCGGTCTTATGCGGCCGAGACACGGGAAAGCAGTCGAAATGACCCGACAAGAGACTTTCAAGCGCCGGATCCGGCAACGCATGGAGAAGACCGGTGAGCGATACGGCGCGGCCCGCCGCGTCCTCATCGAGCAATCATCGACCAATGGGGCGAGGAAGTGGGCGTCCGACCCCGAGATGGCCGACGACACGTTGCGAGAGGCCACCGGTCGGGGTTGGGACGAGTGGTGCGACATCATCGACGCCTGGCCCGGGCACTCCGACGGGCACACCGCCATCGCCACCTACCTCCATGACCAGCACGACGTCGCTGGATGGTGGGCCCAGACCGTGACTGTGGGATACGAGAGGATCACCGGTCTCAGACTCCCCCACCAGCAGCCGGATGGGACCTTCAGCGCAGGTAAGACACGAACGGTGACGGCCGACGCCGGACTGATCAGGGAAATGCTGCTCGATGACGACGACCGTGCCGATCTCTTCCCCGGTCTCGAGACCGAGCTCCGCTCGCGACCCACCTCCAAGGTCCTTCGAGTCGGAATCGGGCCCGGAACGGCACAGATCGCACTCGACCCCCAGGACGACGGCCGGGTCAAGATCACCGTCGCCCATGACAAGCTCCCCACGGCCGACGCCGTCGAGGAATGGAAGGGCTACTGGTCCCAATGGTTGGAAGCGGTCGACGAGGCGTAGTAGACGCCGATCTCGTGGTCCGCTACTCCACCCCGCCCCCACGTAGGCACCGATGCTGACAGCCTCCATGATCATCGACCCGGATTTCCAGGTGGCCGAGGTTCGCCGGCGCACATTCGGGTCCTTTGTCGAGCACCTCGGGCGCTGTGTCTACACCGGCATCTTCGAGCCGGGCCACGAGACCGCCGACGAGGATGGCTTGCGCGGCGACGTGCTCGACCTGGTTCGTGAGATGGGAGTGACCGTCGTTCGCTATCCCGGTGGCAATTTCGTGTCCGGGTATCAATGGGAGGATGGAATCGGGCCTGTCGACCAGCGACCCGCCCGTCTGGATTCCGCGTGGCACTCATTGGAAACCAACGCCTTCGGGATCGCCGAGTTCGTCAACTGGGCCCGCAAGGCCGATGTCGAAGTCATGCAGGCGCTCAACCTGGGCACGAGAGGTGTGCAAGACGCGGTGAACCTCCTCGAGTATTGCAATCACGAAGGTGGCTCCTACTGGTCAGACCTACGCATCGCCCACGGCCATCGAGAGCCGTTCGACATCAAGCTCTGGTGTCTAGGCAACGAGCTGGATGGGCCCTGGCAGATGGGGCACAAGACGGCAGGCGAGTACGGGCGGCTGGCGGCGGAGACGGCGCGCGCGATGCGAATGTTCGATCCGGACCTGGAACTGATCGCATGTGGTAGCTCGCATTCGGGCATGCCGACCTTCGGCAGCTGGGAAGCCACTGTCCTCGAGCACGCCTACGACCAGGTCGACTATGTCTCCCTGCACGCCTACTACCAGGAGCATGACGGGGACATGGGCAGCTTCCTGGCATCTGCGCTGGACATGGAGTCGTTCATCGATTCGGTCATCGCCACCGCTGACCATGTCCGAGCCAAGACCGGCGCCCGAAAGCGGATCAACCTCTCGTTCGATGAATGGAATGTCTGGTACATCAGCCGGTTTCAGGACCTCGAGCCCATGACCGACTGGCCCGTCGCACCGCCGCTGATCGAAGACGTCTACAACGTGGCCGACGCGGTGGTGGTTGGCACACTTCTGATCACACTTCTGCGGCATAGCGACAGGGTCACCGCAGCCTGTCAGGCACAGCTGGTCAATGCCATCGCTCCAATCCACGCCGAGCCCGGTGGCCCGGCTTGGCGGCATACCACCTTCTATCCCTTTGCCCACGCGGCTCGTTTCGCACGAGGCAATGTGCTGAGGGTTGAGCCCAAGACGCCGAGCTACAGCAGCGGGCGATACGGTGACACCCCCGTCATCGACTCGGTGGCAACTCACGACGACGACGCAGGCGGTCTCGTCGTGTTCGCAGTCAACCGCGACCTGGACGAGGAAGTCGCCCTTTCCCTTGGCCTGCGCGCCTTCCCCGGCTATCGGCTTGTCTAGCATCTGACGATCAGCGATGACGACATACACGCGGTCAACACACTGGAACAGCCAGATCGGGTCAAGCCGAGCTCACGCGTCGTGTCTGGAGAACCCAGCGATTCGGTCGAAGTGGTTCTACCCGCAGTTTCGTGGAACGTGCTTCGCTTCGAGCGAACGACGTCTTGACCGGACCTCTACGAGGCTGAGCCTGCCAATACGGGGACAGGTCGTGGATCAACGGGCATGTTCGAAACCGGTCTGGAAGGAGTAGTGCCCAGATCGATGTGGATGAACGAACCCGTCGGATATACCTCGATCGACTCCTCGTTGGCGATTGTCACCGATCCGGTTCCCAGGACGCGCATGAGGCCGTCTCCACCGACAAGACCGGTCGACTCGTCGATTCCGAGCACGGCACGGCCCCCCATCCGCTTCAGGAAAGGTCTGAACCAGCGCCGAACCCGAAGCCGGTCGAAATGAGGGGCGACCACGAATCCGTGCAGGAGCCCGAACCCTGGGATCAACCGGAACGGATCGGGGGGATAGAGATTCAAACGACGCTCAAAGAGGTCGATGGCGCCGGCCGAAGATCCGGTCACACCCGCACCAGCTTCCCACCGGCCGATGATCGCCTCGAGAATGGGAGTACCGGACAGGGCGGATATCAGCCGGTTGGGCACACCCCCAGGGAGGACGATCACGTCCGCACCGTGCACCATTTCCAGGGCGGTCTCATCGCTTCCCGAGGCGGGAATCAACACGCGTGCCCTGGCTCCCAGGCTGCTCCAATGGGCCTGCGCCAGCGCTCCGGCTGCGGCCGCCTGACCCTTGAACGAGGCGAGAGGGAGGATCACGACCTCAGGGGCGAAGACGCCGACTTCGTCGAGCATGCGGCGGTCGATGGGCAGGGTCGGCTCATAATGCTCCAGACCGCCCAGCAGTCCGATTGGCCCCGGCATCATGCCACCGCCTCGAGCTCGCTGGCCGCCCGATGGTCCTCGACGGGCGAGGGCCGGCCGCGCAGCATGCCAAGCGCCGGCCCGATACCTATTGCCACCGGGAGCCAGTACGAAATGAGCCGGTAGGAGAGCACTGCCATGACGGCGACGCCGACCGGCACACCCAGGGCGGCATACGTGGCAGCGAGAGCGGATTCGAGGATGCCAAGCCAGCCGGGAGTCACTTCAGGCAGAGCGTTGATCAGATTGGCCAGGCCATAGCCGACGAGAAGAACCGCCGGGTGAAGGCGAACGCCAAAGCCGAGAAACATCACCCACAGTGCCGCCGCGTCGACAATCCAGCTCAGCGCTGCCCAGCCAATGAGCGGAATCAGGCGGCGCAGGGGTACTGGCGTCATCGCCTGCAGCTCCCAGTCTTCGGGCTCGGCAGACACGTCCAGTCGGGATCCGACCACATTCAGGCCCCGAGCAATACGGGCGCGGAAACGCGGGACGCGGAGGGCGGCGACCGCCGTGGTACCCGCCACAGCGAGGACAGCGAAGACCACTGCCGGTCCGACGAGGTGGACCGGGCCGACCCGGTCTCCGGGAAGCCCCGAGACAGTGCCGGCTCCCACGACTAGGGCCAGAGTCGACATCGAGACCCACCATGAGATGAGCATCGAGGCCACGGTCCTCGGGACCGGATTTCCGTGAGCCACGATGGCCCTTGCCGCGAAGATGCTTCCAGCGGCCCCGCCGCCGGGGAGGATCCGACTCAGGGAGAAGGCTCCCATCGAGATTCGGACGGCCTGACGCCGACCGAGGCTCCCGCCCAGACCCTGTATCGAAGACCGGTAGACGTTGGAAAGGCTGTAGACCCAGATCGCTTCCATGAGGAGCGCCGCGGCGACCAGCCACCAGCTCCTCGTGAGCAAGTGGCCGACGGATTCGCGGATCTCCGAATGGTTTGTTGCACCCATCCGGACAAGGAGGACGAGCGAGAGGACCATCAGCCCCCAGCGCACGATTCGGCCCAGTGACAGGTTCCGACGGCTCACTCGAGCAGAGTCGGCGACGACTGCGGAAGCGACCATCGGGGACGACCCTCGGGATTCCCTGACCCGATCGGGGGCCCTGTGGGTGACATGGTGTGACATGTCGCCAACGTATGGACACGTGGGTCGCGCGTCGTCCGCCGCAAGAATGCAATCGGCCGTACATCCTCAGATGTACGAATGGAGCGTCAGCGGCCCGGGATCACCAACCCTGACTCGTAGGCAAGGACCACCAGCTGGGCGCGATCACGAGCGCCGAGTTTGGTCAGGATCCGGGATACATGGGTCTTGACAGTGGCATGAGTCACCACCAATGCCTCGGCGATCTCGGCGTTGCTGAGGCCTCGCCCTACCTCGACCATGATCTCCCGCTCCCTGCCAGTGAGGAGCTCCAGTCCTCGAATGGCTCGTTCGTCGGTGATGGCGGGCCGCACCGCAAATTCGGCAATCAGACGACGGGTTATGGAAGGCGCCAGCAGAGCCTCACCGTCGGCGAGGACGCGGATCGCAGTGACCAGTTCCTCCGGCGGGACGTCCTTGAGTAAGAATCCGCTGGCCCCAGCTCTCAGCGCGGCGTACACGAACTCGTCGGCGTCGAACGTCGTGAGAATTAGCACCCGCACGTCGGTCAGATCCGGGTCTGCAACGATTCGCGTCGTAGCCTCGATCCCGTCGACCATCGGCATCCGGATGTCCATCAATAGAACATCGGGGCGATGATCCCGAGCGAGCTCGACGGCCTCCAGGCCATTGCTCGCCTCACCAACCAGCTCGAGGCCCTCAGAGTGCCTGATGATGGTCTCCAACCCGGCCCGAACCAGTGCCTGATCGTCGGCGATCCCGACTCGCGTCACTCCGGATCCCTATCGAACGGGAATATTGCCTCGACTCGATAACCGCCGTCGTCGGTCGAGCCGGCATTCAGGGTTCCTCCATAGAGAGAGGCTCGCTCCTCCATCCCGGAGATCCCGTGGCCACCGCCTCGGATGGGCTCGACCGGCCTGGTCGGAGGGCCGTTGCCGACTACGAGCACGAGGGCGCCGTCGGAGGCCTCCAGTGTCAGCTCCGCTTGATCGACACCGGCGTGCCGGACCACATTGGTGAGCGCCTCCTGGGCAACCCGGTAGGCGGCAAGCGCCATCCCCGGTGGCACACGGTCCAGATGCCCGGAGCTGGTCACTCCCACCGTGACCCCGGCGCGAGATATCTCCTCCACAAGTCGATCGATGTCCCCGAGACCCGGAGCGGGCTGCGTGAGCGAATCGTCCCCTTCACGGAGCACTCCTACGAGACGCCTCATGTCGGCTAGCGCCTCACGGCTGGACTTTTCGATCGTCTCCAAGGCCCGCTGGGCCGCTTCCGGGTCATGGCGGCCCGCCAAGCGACCGCTGCCGGCCTGCAACGCGACAACCGTCATGCTGTGAGCGACGACGTCGTGGAGCTCTCGGGCGATGCGGAGTCGCTCCTCGCTCACGGCTCGGAGGGCCAACTCCTCACGGGCGACGGCCAACTCGGCCGCGCGTCGTTCGTGTTGAATCGCCGCCGTCCGCCATCTGCGAACGACGTCGCCGAGAAACCACGCCGCGCCAATCAGTACAGCGAACAGAGCCAACGAGCTGTAGTCGGGAAAGCTCGGCCCGACGAAGATCAGGATCAACATCACCAGCTCGACGATGCCCAGCGCGAGCAACGACCGTGGTCGCTCCTCCGCCGCGGCCATCGTGTAGACCGCGATCAGTGTCCCGGGCCCGAGCATGTACACCGGCAGGTCCAGCCCCAGGGTGTAGATCGCAGCGGTGACAAGCATCACAGCAAGGACCGCAAGCGGCCACACCCTCCTGAAGACGAGGGCGCCCCCATGGACGATCACGAGGACCAACCCAAAAGCCGTCGGTTCTCGATCGCCGAGGACCTCGGTGTACAGAGTCAACGCGGCCGCAGTGGCAATGACGGCAATCGCTACATCGAGAAAGGCCCAACGCCACCACTGCCACTGGTTCGGGCGCAGAGCTTTGTCTGTGGCAGTCATGCGATTCCCTCGAATCTAACGACCCAGCCGCTCCATTCGACGGGCGTCCAACCAGCGGAGAGGGAGGGATTTGAACCCTCGAGGAGGCTTAACACCCCCTACTCGCTTAGCAGGCGAGC
>JBEVIF010000113.1:0-6053 GCA_040510795.1 Acidimicrobiia bacterium | reverse complement strand
TCGCGTTCTGGGTGCTCATGGCGACATCGGTGGTGCTCATGGCCGCCGTGATCGGATCGCTGCGATACCCTGCCTATGCGGGGGTCATGGCCGCCACCGGTTTGTCATATCTGGCCGTGCTAACCACGCTTGGGGGGATGTTCCTCGGCCGAGCGCTCGTCGCCGGCCTGGGCCCGTTTGCCAGTTGAACAGGAGACATGGTGGAGATTAGGAATGCACCCGAAGAGCTCGACCTGACCGATTCGACCTTGATCGTCGGCGTGCTGGCCGAGAACGAGCCCGCTCCCGGCGCCGAGGATGCATACGCCTCCGCCGACCCGGCCCTGCTCGAACTGGCCAAGTTCGAGGGGAAAACCGGCCAGGTGCTCACCCTGCCCCATTCCGAGGCGAAGGCGGTCGTCTTCGTTGGTTTGGGGGAGGAGGCGAGTTTCGAGACGATCAGGAGCGGCATCGGGAACGCGGCGCGCGTGGTGAAAACTGGCCGCGCCGTCACAAACCTCAACCAGATCCCTGTTGAGGGCGCGACCCGGGCCGTTGTCGAAGGGGCGGTCCTCGGTGGTTATCAGTTTCGTGCCTACAAGACCGAGGGGGAGGGCCTTTCCTTGGAGACCCTGGAGTTGATCGACGGCGACGAGGAAGCCCTCGCCGAGACGGTGGTGACCACCGAGGCCACCAACCTGGCCCGGGACTGGGTCAACACGCCTGCTCTAGACAAAGCACCCGAGGCACTTGCTGAAAGCATCAGAGCCGCGGCCGAGAGCGCAGGCCTGTCGGTCGATGTGTGGGATGAGGATCGGATCATCGACGAGAAACTGGGCGCTCTGCTCGGGGTGGCTGCCGGCTCCGATCGGCCCCCCAGACTCGTGGTGGTCGAACACCGGCCGGAAGGTGCAGGCGCTCATCTCGGCCTGGTGGGGAAGGGCATCACGTTCGACTCCGGCGGTCTTTCCCTCAAAACCGCCCAATACATGGAGGAGATGAAGGACGACATGTCCGGGGCCGCCGTTGTCATCGCGGCAACGATTGCGATCGCCCGTCTGGGGCTGCCGGTTCGGGTGACCACCGTGGTCCCGCTCACCGACAACGCCGTGGGCGGGAAAGCGACGAGACCCGGCGATGTCCTCAGGCCGGTGTCAGGCCCCACCATCGAGGTGCTCAACACCGATGCCGAGGGTCGATTGATCCTCGCCGATGGCCTTGGAGTGGTTCGTCGGTACGAACCCGATCTGATCATCGATGTGGCGACCTTGACCGGCGCCGCGCACGTGGCGCTCGGCGACAAGATCGCTGCGGTGTTCGGCTCGGGCTCCGACGTGGCCGCCCAGGTCTTGGACGCCGCCTCACAGGCGGGGGAGCATTTCTGGGAGATGCCCCTGTTCGAGGACTACAAGAAGTCGATGGAATCTGACATCGCCGATCTCAAGAACATCTCGGGCGGGCGATATGGCGGGGCAATCACTGCCGCGTTGTTCCTTTCGAGTTACGTCGATGGAGAAAAGTGGGCCCACCTCGACATTGCCGGGCCGGCCCGATCGAGGGAAACCGCCGGCGAGCACGTCAAGGGCGCCTCTGGCGTGGGAGTGCGGACCCTGGTCGAGTTGGCCCGGGCCATGGCCGCGCCCGCCTGAATCGCCCGTCGCTTTCTAGCATCTGTCCTGTGCGTAGACGTTTCCTGATCCGTTCCAGTCTGAGCGACCTCGTATCGCTGGGCGCCGCCATGGTTGTGGCGTCCCTCTATGTCTTCGGGACGGTCCTCCCGTGGAACTCGGTCGAAGGAGGCACACGAACGATCCCGATGGTGGTGTACCTGACGCTGTCATTGATCCTGTTCTCGTTGCTCACTGCACAGATGTCCGGGCCGGGCGTCCCACGTCCCAGCTACGGTCGGATGTTCGCCATCTTCCTCGGCACCGGCGGGCTGACCGCCTTGCTGCTCCTCTTCAGCCGCGACTACTTCTCGAGGCTGTTCTTGATCACAACCGCCGTCTCCTGGCTGGTGCTGGCCACCGCCCATCGCATAGTGAGACGCCGAAGGCCCTGGACCGAGCGAATCGCGCTCATCACCGGCGAGAAACAGCTCGCGGAGGACCTGATCGACTCCCCTCATGCGGAAGTCGTCTGGGTGCTCGACCCCAAGTCGGAGAGCGTTCCCGACTTGCCGGAAAGAGACGTGACTATGGCAGTCGACCTGAAAGTCGTCCTCTCCGAGCGCGTCGCCCAGTTTCTGTCGTCATCGGATGTAGCGGGCTACACGATCCGCCCTTTCACATCGACTTACGAGGAGCACACCGGCCGAGTTCCACTCGTACACCTGGCCGAGGGGTGGGAGATCTCGGCGCCTTTGCTCGAGGTGGCGCCCTGGCTCCCGGGCAAAAGAGCGATCGAGACGCTTGCCACTGTCATCACGGCACCCATCTGGGCCACTCTCAGCCTCATCGTGGCGGCCTATCTGCGGCTGTCATCGTCGGGTCCCGTGTTATTCCGGCAGGAGAGGGTGGGGTTGGGAGGAGCCCCCTTCATCATGTACAAGTTCAGGACGATGGGCCATGACGCCGAGAAGGACGGGCCCAGCTTCGCCAGCGAGCGCGACCACCGGATCATTCGGGGCGGCAGGTTCCTGAGGAAGTCGCGACTCGACGAAATCCCACAACTGTTGAATGTGATCCGGGGCGAGATGAGCCTGGTCGGTCCGCGTGCCGAGCAGGTGCCGTTCGCGGACGTCTTCCGCAATCAGATTCCCTTCTACGCCCATCGGCATCTGGTTCGCCCCGGAATCACGGGTTGGGCTCAGGTCAATTACGGGTATGCCGATGATCAAGCTGACACTGTCGAGAAGCTGACCTATGACCTCTATTACATCAAGCACATGTCCCCGGTGATGGATCTCCGCGTGCTCTGGAAGAGCGTCTGGACGGTCCTGACCGGGTTCGGTGCCCGTTGACCGCCCCTGTGATCGAGGCCAATCCAAGAGGTTTCCGAGCTCCTGGCACCACCTTCATGGTGGCGGGAGGATTGCTCGGAGCCATTGGCGCCTACATCTTCCAGGCTTACGGAGGCCGTCAGCTCGGCACCGAAGCCTTCGCTCCCGTCGCTCAGCTGTGGACCGTGTTCTTCATCATCGCCACGGTGCTGCTGGTCCCCGTGGAGCAATACATCACGCGAGAGGTGGCTGGGGGCCGAAAAGTGATACCGGGAGACCTGGTGCCGGCGATGACCGTTGCTGGCCTAGGGGCCGTCGTCGGTGGCGGGTTTGTGTTCTTCACCCTGGACCGGCTGTTTGCCGGGAGGTGGCAATACGTAATTCAGATCGTCCTTCTCATGATCGGATATGGATTGCTCGTCGTCGGCAAGGGCGTCTATGCCGGCCGCCGGCAGTTCGCCAAGGTGGGATGGGTCCTGGTCGTCGAGAGTGTGGTGCGGCTGGCAGCGGGCATCGTCGCCATCCAACTCGCCGGCTCAGCGGAGTCCTTGGGCTGGGCGATGGTGCTCGGTGGATTCTCGATCCTCGGGATGGGCTGGTGGCGTTACGACGAGGGACATATCCGCCCCCCGGCTGCGCCACCTTCTCGCTTCCTCGGCGGCTATGTCGGGGGCACCGCCTCATCGCAAGTCCTGCTGGGAGCAGCCCCGGTCGCCGTCGCCCTGCTCGGGGGCGACCAGGCGATCCAATCCATAATCTTCGCCACTTTCACTCTGTTCCGAGCCCCGCTGACCCTGATCTTCTCGCTCCAGGGGCGGGTCCTTCCCTACCTGGTGGGAATGGCAGATTCCGGAGACCGCAAGGGTCTCGCTCAGATCGCCCGGCTCGTCGTGATCGGTGGGGTGGTGCTTGCCGGTCTGGGCGCCTTGGTCGGCTGGCTGGTCGGCCCGGAGGTCATCAGCCTTCTCTTCATACCGGAGTTCGCTCCGTCTTCGACGGTCGCCGCCCTTACCGCTGCTGGTGTGACGGCAGCAGCCACGGCCCAGATCGCCGGTCAGGTCCTGGTGGCCGAAGGACGAACGTCGCGACTCTCCATCGCCTGGATCGCCGGCCTCGTTACCGCAGTAATGGCGCTCGTGCTCCTCGGGGGCGCCCCCGACGTTCGGGTTGCTCTCGCCTTCCTCATCGGTGAGACGGTTGCCCTGGTGGCGATGGCTTTCCTCGCAACCGGTGGCCCAGTGCTCAAGTCGTAATCCACCTCGAGTGCTCGGCCCCGAGGCTGGGTGGGAATCTCCAACGCATCTCAACGGGTACGACAGGGATGTGATCGAACACCACCAGCCCCGATGTCTCGGCCTTGACCAGGCCGACGCGAAGCAAGATCGGGAGGGTTCTGGGCAGCCGCACCCCCTCCCCCTTCTCGCCCGCCCGAACCAGGCGAAGCAGCTCGGCAACGGCGCTCGAGCCGATTGCGGCCACCCAGAACCGCCTCACATAGGGGTCCGAGGGCTCGAACCCACCGAGACGAGGCTCCAGCCGGACCGGGACCACCGGCCGGACCCTCGCCGTCGGCCGGACCGAAGTGCCCGGAGGCCCCACGGTGCGCAGATGCGGAGGACGAGCAGTCTGGCCACCCCCGGACACTTCGGTTCTCATCCGTTGAGATCTACCAGCGAACATAAAACAACGTCAAGAGTCACAAACGTGGGTCGCGAAAACAATTGCTCAGAGGGATTGGGACGGTGGAGACGGCCCGGGCCGACTGACCGCCCTGAAAGTCTCAGTCGTTGTCGGGCGGTGCGGTGGTAGTTGGGGACTTTGGTGGCGGCGGAGGCTCTTCCTCGAGCACCCCAATCAGGGCGAGCACGTCGACCTCGCCCTGGACTGCTGTAGCCGGTGGTGGGTTGGTGGTGACGATGCGACCCACCAGCGCGGGGTCCGTGGTCCCGATGTTCTCCTGGATGAGATTCACCCTGACTCCGGTGTCGAGTTCGAAGGAGCGAACAATCTCGAGGGCCTCATCGAATGTCAGGCCGCTGAGGTTGGGCAGGGCACCGACGGGGATCTCGCCACTCGAGACATAGATGTTGACAAACGAGCCCTGACGCACCGTCGACCCGCCGCCTGGCGACTGATTGACCACGATGCCTTCTGGCTCCAGCGACGGCACTTCTTCGACCGAGGCATTGAGCTTGGCCTCGCGCAGCTCGGCTTCGGCGTCATCCTCGGAGAGCCCAACCACGTCGGGCACAGTCGTGGGTGGGGGCACCAGCCACTTGTTGATGTTGCCCGGCTCCGGCGGGAAGTCGGTGACGGGAAGCCCGTCATGCACGTAGGTCATGAACTCGGCCCAGATCGGCGCCGGCACCGAGCCACCGAAGACGCGGTCGTAGTGCTGGCCGTTGATCACGACGTTCTCGAGCGGCACCTGCTGCGCTTCGTAGCCGACCCAGACCGCGGTGCTGAATTCAGGGGTGTAGCCCACATACCATGCATCGAGATAGGCCTGGTGGGTGCCGGTCTTGCCACCCTGAGGAATGCCGATGTTGGCCCTTGGGGCGGTGCCCGAAACCGGGACCACCTGCAGTGCCCGGTTGGCGGCGGCGAAGATGGCCGGGTCGGCGACCTGAGTGGTTTCCGGCTTGTGCTCGTAGATGGTCTCCCCGGCACCGTTGACGATCTTGGCGACGACGTAATCGTCGGCGTGCATCCCGTAGGTGGCGAAGTTCGAGTAGGCGTTGGCCATCTCCTTGGTACTCACCGCCGAGCTGCCCAGGACGATGGAGAGCACGGGGTCGAGCGCCGACTCGTCGATGCCCATGCGCTTGGCAACGTCCACGACCTTCTCCGGTCCGACTTCGAGCGACAACTGGGCGTACACGGCATTTACAGAGTTGTAGGTCGCCGAGGCCAGGTCGATGACCCCGAAGGAGGCGCCGGCGTTGCGGACGGTCCAAATGTTGGAGCCGTTAGGGGCACACGGGAAGGGGCACTCGATCTTGATCGGGCTCTTGCCGCTCCAGCTGTGGCCCATGGTGAATCCATTCTCCAGCGCGGCGATGAGGCCGAACGGCTTGAAAGAGGATCCTGGGTTCCTGCGGCCCTGCACCGCGAGGTCGAACTGGGAGAACTC
>JBEVIF010000112.1:0-4177 GCA_040510795.1 Acidimicrobiia bacterium | reverse complement strand
TGGCTGGGTCGAGCATCGGCGCGTTTGGAGAGCTGGACCTGGTCGAGAACACGACCCACCCGTCGCTGGACTTCTGACTTCTCGACCTTCGTCATGTTGAGCCCGAACGCGACATTCTCGGCCACCGACATGTGCGGGAAGAGTGCATATGACTGGAATACGGTGTTGACCGGCCGCTGGTTCGGCGGCTTCAGGCCCATCTCCTTGCCGTGGATGCGGATGCTCCCCTGCGTGGGGAACTCGAACCCCGCAATCATCCGGAGAGTGGTTGTCTTGCCACACCCGGACGGCCCGAGCAGGGAGAAGAACTCCCCGTCCTCGATGGTCAGGTCGAGCTCGTTGACAGCCACGACCTCATCCCCGAATCTCTTGGTGACGCCTGCCAGCTCGACCGCGGGGTTCGCCATCAGACCTCCTCGTACACCACCCGTCCACCAACCACGGTCATCGCCACGGTTGCATCCCGGATATGCCCACTCGCCATTGGATCACGGTCTATGACCGCCAGGTCGGCGAGCATACCGACAGCCAGGGTCCCGCTGACGCCCTCACGATGGTTCACGTAGGCGGATCCTGAAGTGAATCCAGCCAGCGCATCGAGGAAGGTGATCCCCTCGTTCTCATTGAGGGGTCCGGCGTCTCGCTCGTCGTGATTCGATCTCGTCACGGCCGTGTCGATCTGGTCCATGACATCGGCTGTCGAAACACCCCAGTCGGAGCCCATGGCGAGGGTGACGCCGGCGCGGAGGAGGCTCCCGAACGGGTACTGCCACCGGGATCGCTCCTCCCCGAGATACGGCTTCGTCAGCACGCGCTGGTCCTCGCCATCCTGAGCCCAGAGCGCCTGTGCATTGGCGACCACGCCGAGCCGGCGGAAACGAGGGATGTCGTCGGGGTGAATCACCTGGATATGGCAGATGGTGTGGCGGGTTCCCATCCAGCCGTTGGCGAGGCGAGCCGCCTCCACAGCGTCCAACCCGTTTCGAACGGCCGCGTCCCCGATGGCGTGGAAATGACAGGAGAATCCTCGGCTGTCGAGCTCGACGACGATCTCACGAAGCCGGTCCGGCTCGAGGAAGTCGATGCCGGTGTTGCCGGTTTGATGACCCGCCCCGTCGAGGTAGCTCTCCAGCATCGAGCCGGTGAAGTTCTCCACCACGCCGTCGAGCATTAGCTTCACCGTTGTAGGCAGGTAACGGCCCAGGGGCTCGGACCGCATCCGCTCCAAATCCTCGATCTGCTCCATCCCTTTTCGCGGGCTCCACCACAGGGCGCCGACCGCGGTCCCGATCAGCTCTTCGCTTGCGGCCAAGGCCCGGTAGGCGCGGTGGGTCTCCTCGTCGACGTGGGCGTCCTGCCAGGCGGTGATCCCCTTGGTGAGCAGATATGCCTGTCCCGCCAGCAACCCGGAACGCACATCCCCGTCGGTGTCCTCCGGCGCCATGCGCTCCACGAGCCAGGCGGCGCCCTCATGCAATGTCCCCTGGGGTTGGTTGTCCCCGTCCCGCTCGATGCGCCCGTCCGCTGGATCGGGTGTCGACGCTTCGACTCCGGCCAGAGATAAGGCGAACGAGTTGGCCCATGCGCCATGCCCGTCGGCGTTGTAGACGAGGACCGGGCGGTCGGAAACGACGGCGTCAAGAGCCTCCTTGGGAGGACACCCATGTGGGAACCAGGTTTGATGCCAGCCACCGCCGAGGATCCATTCCGTCTCCGGGTGATCCGCCGCATACCGGGCGACGTATGCGATGGCGTCCTCGGCACTGGCACACCCCTCGAACGAGCACCGGAGGAGGTCGAGACCACTGCTCCCGGGATGGCAATGAGCATCCTGAAATCCAGGGCTGAGCATCCGGCCGGCGAGATCGACAACTCGTGTCGCCGGACCAATCGATTCGGAGACAGTGACTTCATCTCCCACGGCAGTTATCCGCTCCCCGCTGACGGCAAGGGCCCTGACGAACGAACGCGCCGGCCCGGCGGTGAAAACTGGCCCGTTGACGAAGACGAGGTCGGCCGGCATGGCGCGGCAGAGTACCCACGGTTTGCCACCGCTACCCTCGTCGCCCATGTCCTCGTTCTGGCACCCATTCGCGGAGATGAGCAAGGTGCAGCACGCGCCGTTCATCGTCGATCACGGTGAAGGGATCTACATCTACGACGAGTCAGGCCGGCGCTATCTCGATGCCGCCGCCTCCCTCTGGTACATGAACGTCGGCTACGGCCGGACGGAGATCATCGACGCCATGGCGGAGCAGATGCGCAAGCTGCCCGCGTTTCATGCCTTCATCGATTACGGAACCAGGCCCGCAATCGACCTGGCGGACCGGATCGCCTCGGTCTCCCCGGACCCCGGCTCGAAGGTCTTCTTCGGATCGGGCGGATCGGATGCCGTCGATACCGCAGCCAAGATGACCCGGCGTTACTTCAATGCGATCGGCCAACCCGAGCGCACCGTCTTCATCTCGAGGGAATGGGCCTATCACGGCATGCATCCGTATGGCACGTCGCTGGGCGGGATGGAGCCCAATCGCGCCGGTTATGGCGGCGACCTGGTGACCGACATCGTGATAGTCCCCCACGACGATGCCGAAGCCGTGGAGAAGGCGATAGACCATGCTGGTGCCGAGCGAATCGCCGGAATCTTCGTCGAGCCCGTCATCGGAGCAGGTGGCGTGCGTCCGGTGGAGGAGTCGTACTTCGGGGGAGTCCAAGAACTGATCCGCAATGCCGGCGGGCTCTACGTCTCGGACGAAGTCATAACCGGTTTCGGGCGGGTCGGGGATTGGTTTGCAGCCAACAAGTACGGTCTGGAGCCTGACCTGATCACATTCGCCAAAGGCGTCACCTGCGGCTACGCCCCCCTGGGCGGGGTCATCGCGTCTCCGAAGGTCGCCGCTCCGTTCTTCGACACGCCCGGGCTCATGTTCCGCCACGGCTACACATACTCGGGCCACACCACGGCCTGCGTTGCCGGCCTGGTCGTGATGGACATCCTGGAGCGGGAGGGACTTCTCGCTCGCGCCGCCGAGCTCGAAGACGAGCTCTATCGGGCCCTGCTCCCCCTCGAGGAACTTCCGGTAGTCGATCACGTCCGACGAGGAGTCGGCGCGCTGGCGGCAGTACAGATGGCTGTCGGCGAGGACGAGACACTCCCGTACAGGGCCGCCGCGTCATGCCGCGAAGCGGGTGTCTTGACCCGGGCGGTCGGGGGTGGCGGGCTTCAGGTATCGCCACCGCTCATCATGACCACGGATCAGGTGACCGAGATGGCCTCACTCTTCCGGGTCGGCCTCGAGGCCATGTGAAGCACACTCCATTCTGGGTCGAGCAGCACCCCAGGCCGGAGAACATCACATCCGATCTCCCCGGTGATGCCGACGTCCTGGTCGTCGGGTCCGGTCTGACCGGGCTCACCGCCGCGTTACGTTTGGCCCGTGGCGGCAAGTCGGTAGTCGTTGTCGACTCGGGGGAGATCGCTTCGGGAGCGTCGAGTGTCAACGGCGGCATGGTCTCGCCGGACATCAAGGCAGGGATCAAGGTCATCTTCGACCAATTCGGCCCGGAGGTGGGACGGGAGATGTGGCAGGCGACCGTCCGCTCCGTCGACATCGTCTCCGAACTGGCCGCTGCCGAATCGATCGATGCGAAGATCATGCGTGGTGGCATGGCCGCCCTGGGGATCGGGCCTGACGCCCAAGCGAGATTCGAACAGAGCGTCTCCTGGTATCGGGAGCACGTCGGAGTCGACTGGGAGGTGCTCGGGCCGGGTCGGGTGGGTGAGGTGATCGGACGCGGGCCATTCACCACTGCCATCTTCGAGCCGGAGGGCTTCGGGATACAACCGGCCCGTTTCGTCTTCGGTATCGCCTCCCGAGCCGCCGCGGCCGGAGCCCGGCTCGTGTCCCATTGTGAGGCGACATCTTTCGAGAAGGACGGTCCCGGGTTCCTGGTGTTGACCACGAAAGGCCCGGTCCGTGCCGGCGAGATCGTCCTCGCCACCAACGGCTACACGACAGATCGACCCTCGGCCGAGCTCGCCCGGCGCATCGTCCCCGTCGGGTCCTACATCGTGGTCACCGAACCGATCGCCGATCGTGCCCGCGAGATCTTTCCAGGCGGGGCGATGACCTATACCAAGAAACGGCTGCTCAACTACATGCGGCGCACCCCGGAC
>JBEVIF010000111.1:0-4699 GCA_040510795.1 Acidimicrobiia bacterium | reverse complement strand
AATGCCCGCTATCAGATGTTGCATGCGCCACAGGGCCACGATTCCTTCCTCATCGACATGGCCAACCTCGATGGCATCGTGAGCCGCTTCAAACACGACCTGGCCCGGGGGATAACTCCTGCTGATGATTTCGCGACGGGCGCGGGGCGAGGCTCCTCTTGGGCGTTTTAGGTCAATAGGTACTTGGTACTCAGTACTTGGTACTTGGAGTGAGTGTCCTACCTCTCGAGCTTCTGTCTGAGACAGCGGAGGTCGATCCCACCGGCAACCTGAGCATCGGCGGCTGTGACGTCTCGGATCTGGCCGCAGAATTCGGGACGCCCCTTTTCGTATATGACGAGGCACATCTCCGCTCCCGCTGCCGTGAGGCCGTGGCGGCATTCCCCGACGGGGTCGCCTATGCCACCAAGGCCTTTCTGTGTGGGGCCATGGCCCGGCTCGCCCACGAGGAGGGCCTGCTGCTCGATGTGGCGACCGGTGGCGAGATCCACATCTCGCTGGCGGCCGGCGTCCCCGCAGATCGGCTTGTCTTCCACGGGAGCAACAAGTCGCCCAACGAGCTGAGCAGGGCACTCGACGTGGGGGTGGGCCGTGTCGTCATCGACTCCATGGTCGAGATGGACAGGATCGAGACGCTGGTCGCCGCCGGAGCACCGGCTCCATCGGTCCTCATCCGGATCAATCCGGGCATCGACGCCCATACCCACGAGTACCTCCGCACCGGTGCTGTGGACTCCAAGTTCGGGATCACCACCGAAGGGGGGGCGGCGGAGACAGCGGTGGAGCGGGCCCGGGACTCTTCGACGATGGAACTGATCGGCATACATGCCCACGTAGGGAGCCAGGTCTTCGACGTCGCCTCCTTCGAGAGGGCGATCGAGGTCATCGCCCGTTTCGCCGCACCTTTCGACATCGAAGAGCTATCGATCGGCGGGGGCCTGGGCGTGGCCTATGTGGAGGGTGAGACGGCACCAACGATCCCGGAATGGGGCAAGGCCGTGATCGATGCCGCCACCGCCTCCGGTGTACAAGCGCGAATCATGGCCGAGCCGGGGAGGGCCATCGTCGCCCAGGCGGCGCTGACCATCTACACAGTCGGGACCATCAAGGAGATTCCGGGTGTCAGGACCTATGTCTCGGTCGACGGTGGGATGAGTGACAACCCGCGTCCGGTGCTCTACGGCAGCGGGTACGAGGTGTTCGCCCCGTTGTCGACCGACTCCGACCGCACCCGGTCCATCCGGCTCGTGGGCAAGCATTGCGAGTCGGGAGATGTGCTGGCACGGACCGCCCACATCCCCGACGACGTCGAGGTTGGCGACCTGCTCGCTACCCCGGTGACCGGGGCCTACGGGCATTCGATGGGATCCAACTACAACATGGCTCGGCGTCCCGCGGTGGTCTTCGTCGGGGGCGGAGACGCCCGCCTCGTGGTCAGAAGAGAGACCGACGACGATCTGTTGGCCCGCGATCTGGTCGCCGGGCCTCCCGGCTAGCCGGTCGCCGACGTGAAGACCGGCTCGAACCAGGCCACCCGCGCCGCGCATGGGTCATCGACGACGGTCAGTGTGAGCAGGTCATCCTCGAGGTCCGCGCTGTAGACGCCGGTCTGCCCGGGACACTCGCCGACCACACCCGAGACGAATATGAAATTGCCCTCTTCCCTTGCCACGAAGCCTCCTGTGAGCGGCCGGTCGGGGTCGGCATCGGGTCCGAGGACGATGTAGTCGCCCCCATCGTTGACCCTCAGCACCGATCTCTCGTTCTCCCAGCTCCCGGACAGGTCAGAGATCACGGCGTCCGGTCCGGAAGTAGTGGTCTGTGAGAACGGGACGGCGAAGGCCTCCTCCCGAAACGCGCACGGGTCCTCGACGATCGAGAGATGGAGCACCTCACCGACCAGCTCACCGTCGTAGACACCCGTCTCGCCGGAGCAGGGATTGGGGTTGGCGCTGGTAGCGAATATGAGCCGGCCGTCCTGAAGGGCAACGAAACCGACCACGTCGGTGGGCGTCTCGGTGGCATCGGCATCGAGCTCGAAGAGCTCATACGAGCCGCCCTCGTCGAAGACGATGGAATTGGCCTCATTCTCCCAACGACCGACGAGATCGGACAGAGCGACAGGCTGCTCGGCGGGTGGCGCGGTGGTCGACGGGACGGTCGTGTCGACGGTGGTAACCGTGATGACGGCCGATGATGATGTCGTCGTCTCACCGGCCGGTGCCTCCCCGCATGACACCACGACAAGGGCGGCAAAGGCGAGCCAAGGCCAGGCCCGGTGCGGAAGGCGTCTCACCCGTGGGTGGGGAACCCGAGATCCACGCCTCGGTGGATCGGGTCGGCCCAGCGGGAGATCACCACCTTCTGCCTGCTGTAGAAGTGCACGCCTTCCGGGCCGTAGATGGCATGGCTGCCGAAGATGGAGTGCTTCCAACCACCGAAGCTGTAGAAGGAGAGCGGCACCGGGATGGGGACATTGATCCCCACCATCCCCACCTCGATCTCAGATTGGAACTTGCGGGCCGCCCCGCCGTCATTTGTGAACACCGCGGTTCCGTTCCCGTACGGGTTCTCGTTGATGAGCCGGATGGCCTCCTCGAAGTGCTCCATCCGGACCGTGGAGAGAACGGGGCCGAAGATCTCGTCGGTGTAGATCGACATCTCAGTAGTCACATTGTCGAACAAGGTTGGGCCGAGGAAGAAGCCCTCCTCGTGACCTTCGACGACCAGATCCCGGCCATCGGCAATAAGCAGGGCGCCCGCCTTCTCCCCGGCATCGACATACCCCCTGACCTTCTCCAGGTGTTGTCTCGTCACGAGGGGGCCCATCTCGACTCCGGTTTCGTGACCCGGGCCTACCTTCAATTTCTCGATGCGTGTCCTGACCCCGTCTATCAATGAGTCGCCGGCGTCGCCTACCGCGACAACTGCCGAGATCGCCATACACCGCTCACCGGCCGAGCCGTAGCCCGCCGAGACCGCGGCGTCCGCCGCAAGGTCCATGTCGGCGTCCGGAAGGACGATCATGTGGTTCTTGGCGCCCCCCAGCGCCTGTACCCGCTTGCCGTGGCTCGTCCCGGTCTCGTAGATGTAACGGGCGATCGGGGTCGAGCCGACAAACGAGACGGCGGCCACCATCGGGTGGGTGAGGAGGGCGTCGACCGCCTCCTTGTCACCGTTGACCACGTTGAACACGCCCTCGGGGAGCCCTGCCTCGGCGAGCAACTCGGCGGCGAAGAGGGAGCACGAAGGGTCCTTTTCCGAGGGCTTGAGCACGAAAGTGTTGCCGCAGGCGATGGCAATGGGATACATCCACATCGGGACCATCGCCGGGAAGTTGAACGGCGTGATACCGGCTACGACACCGAGCGCTTGGCGAATCGTGTATGTGTCGACCCCGGTAGAGACCTGTTCTGAGAAATCTCCCTTGAGGAGGTGGGCGATGTTGCAGGCGAACTCGACCACCTCCAAGCCACGTTGCACCTCTCCAAGTGCGTCATCGATGGTCTTCCCGTGCTCCGCCGTGAGGAGTTTTGCAAAATCCATCTTTCGCCCAGCGACGAGCTCGCGGAAGGCGAACATGATGTTCTGACGCTGCGTGAGGGAGGAGAACCGCCAGGTCTCGAAGGCACTGCGAGCACTCTGGACGGCGCGATCCACGTCTCCCGCCGAGCCCAGCTCCACCTCTCCGGTCTGCTCGCCGGTGGCCGGGTTGAACACCTCCCCGACCCGTCCGCTTGTCCCCCCGGTCAACTGGCCGTCAATCCAGTGCGGGATCTGCCTCATCGGGCGAATCTACACCGGGGTGGGCGATACGACCGAGCCCCTCCCGTCTCCTGTCACGCCAATGGTTGGATCGGCCCCTTCCTGGGTAAGTTCCCGACGTGGTCAAATTCAAGAGGGATGCCACCGGCCCCGGCCGGGTCATTGATCGTCGGGGCGCCGGTGGCGGGATGGGTCCCGGGGTTCGGACTGTTGGGATCGGCGGCGGCGCAATCGGAATAATCGTCCTACTCCTCGTCACCCTCTTGGGCGGAGGTGGCGACCTGAGTGGTCTCACCGAAGTCCTGCAACCAGCAGGTGGGGTGCAGCCAGAAACGGGGAACACACTCGACCCGTCGGTAGATCCAGAGACCGATCTAGCTGCGTTCCTCGAGGAAGTCCTGCAGGACACTCAAGGGATGTGGGTGGGCGTCTTTGAGGAATCCGGGCTCGATTACAGACCCACCAACCTGGTTCTATTCAACGGTTTCACCCAGTCGGAGTGTGGTGGGGCGCAGGCGCAGTCCGGGCCGCATTACTGCCCGCTCGACGAGCTGGTCTACACGGATCTGGACTTTCTGGCCGAATTGCAGCGCCGGTTTGGCGCTGCGGGTGACACCGCCCAGGCCTACATCCTGGCCCACGAGGTTGGTCATCACGTCCAGCACCAGCTCGGGATCACGAATGAGGTCCAGAGTGCAGGGACCAACGAGGCGAGCATCGCCCTGGAGCTTCAGGCCGACTGCTTTGCCGGTGTCTGGCTCTCCACCTTGAAATCAGGGGAATCGGCCGCGCTTCTCGAATCGGGCGACCTCCAGGAAGCCTTGAACGCGGCGGCTGCGGTCGGTGACGACGCCATCCAGCAGCAGACCTCCGGCCAGGTCAACCCGGAGTCGTGGACCCACGGAAGCTCGGAGCAGCGTTATCAGTGGCTAAA
>JBEVIF010000110.1:0-3009 GCA_040510795.1 Acidimicrobiia bacterium | reverse complement strand
AGATGCCACCCGGAGACTGCAGGTCGGGGACCGCCCCCTCGAAGGGAGCGCCCGCGGCGCTGAAGAAGGTCTTGAGGAGGGTGACACCGGTGGTCGGCAATGCCTGCACGGTGAGCGGGATCCCGTCCGGTCGCACCGCCTGGGCTGCACGCAATGCGTCGAGGACTCCATCGAGAGAGTCGACGGTGTTCGGGTCGAACCCTGCTTCTTCGAACCATGGGACGTTGTAGTAGAGGATGTCGAAGTTGGCGGTCAGGGACGAACCCAGGGTCTCCCCGTCGAGCACGTTCTCCTCCCAGGCGATGGGGAGGATGTTGGCGAACTCATCGGGGTCCTCCTCCTCCCACCTCTGCATCTGCTCGTCGAATGGCATGACCAACCCGGCCGCGTTGTAAGCCTCGATCAGGAACGTGTCGTCCTGGACCAGGTCCGGCATCGGCTGGTCGGCGTCCTGCATGCGTTGCAGTTGCTGGAGGATGTCATCGTTCGCCTGGACATCCAGGGTCACGTGGATCTCTCCCTCATGCTCCGCGTTGAACGCGTCGTAGTTATCTGGTGGGGCATACCAATCTCGGGAGGCCCAAACCAGTAGCTCCACCGGCTCGCCTCCCTCCGCACCTGTGCCCCCCGTCGTGGTGTCCGTAGTCTCGCCACCGCTATCGCAGGCGGCCACAACCAAGACTGTCACCACGAATAGCGACCAGAATCGGACTGCTCGTCTTGACTTCGCCTTCATTCCTGCCCTCCTCGTTTGATACCTGAATAGGTTCCGGCGACGTATACTCGCCATCCTGCAATATACGTGATGTATGAAATCGGTGTCGGGCAGAGGTGGGAACGGTGATGGCTAAATGAACGCCCCGGTTCGAATCGCGTTCGACTTCACGATCAGGAGAAGAACTCCGTGATGGCCGCGGTGTCGTCGGAGAAGGCCCAGCGGTGGGTGACTTTGCCGTCGCGAATGTGATAGATCTCGGCCACTCGGTAGTCGAGGGTCCGTCCATCTCTCTTCCCGGTGGCGTTGATCAGAGCGATGGCGTGCTCGTCGTTGGCCACGACGTCGTGGACCGACCCGTCGATTTCCCAGACACCAGCCTGCTCCTCCATGTGGGCCAGTAGCGCGGTCTTGCCGATTATCGGTTCAGCTCGACCGATCTCCCACCATTCGATGTTGTCGTCGATGCCCTTCGCATAGTCCTCGATCTCTCCTTCGAAATATTGGCGAACCAGCGCCGCGTTGGGATGGTCTGTCATCCGGGCCTCCTTCGTCCGGCCGCTTCCGATACAAACCTACGCCTGGACAAGCGGGCGGCGTCCATCCGTGGTGCGGTTGACGCCGGCAAGGAGGCACTCATCGCGCCGGGTGAAGAGAGCCGTCTGTTCGTGTTGCCCGGAAGATCAGGACAGGATCGGCAATGCCCTTCAGCTCGAACTTGCCGATCTCGGTCAGCCGAAAGCCATTCCCCGAGACGATTTGGGCCACTGGCTCTCCGACGTAGACCTCGGCCGGGCGCGCCTGCGAGGCGATCCGAGCCGCCAGGTTGACGGTCCGCCCAAAATAGTCGCCCTCGTCATAGAGCATCGGTCCTGCGTTGACCCCGATATGGGCGTGAGGGAGCCCGCGGGAAGGTGCGCTGTCGACCATGTCGAGTGACGCCATCACGGCATCGTCGGGATCGCGGAACTGGAGGAACACCCCATCGCCTAGCAACTTGATCACGTTGCCGCGATATTGGGCGGCTACCTCGCTCGCAAGTTGGGCAAACCTGAGGGCGACCTCGGCCGCCACGTCGTCACCGGATTCTTCGGTCAACTCCGTGAAGCCGCTGAGATCGGCGAACACTGCGGTCTCCACCTGGTGCGGGGGACGTCGCCGGACACCGGCTTGCTCGAGGGCGGTTTCCACGTGCCCGAACTGATGCTCGGTGGCGAATGTCTCCGAGTGTCGACGGAACAGCCAGCTCAACAGGTCCTCGCCGGAGCGCCCCACTCGGAGCCCAACCTCACGCAGAGCCGTCTCGTATGCGTCGTTGTCGCTGAGGCCCCTCTGCCGGAACTGCTCCTCGACCGTGTGGTGAAAGTAATGGGGCAGGTACTGGGCCACTCGACGCGTGCTGTCTCCCCAAACCCGAGCCATGCGAATCACGTCTCGCTCATCCAGACCCGTGGCGAACAAGATCCGGACCTCCCTCAAGGCGTCGAGGTCTTCCTGGCGGACGAGCTCGTCCGCCTCGGGCCGGGGCAGGCCGAAGGCCATGTAGATGCTGTCGAGGGTCGAAAAGGGGATCCCGATGTCTTCGGCGACGTCGACGAAGGTGAGGTCCGACCGAGGAAACCGCCGGCCCGCACTCTCGAGGTAGCCGAGAGACAGATGACCGGATGCGAGGGCGGTGGCCAGGTCTACCTCTTCGATCCCCATCGCATCGAGTTGGCGCACCACCCGAACATGCATGACATCCCGACGCTCGAAGGTGCCGTCCTCGGATTGAAGGATGCCGAGGTCCACGAGCCTTTTGATGTGCGCAGGGCTGGTCCCGGACCGATCGGCGAGCTCGTCTTCGGAGAGGCGGTCGGTCATCCGACCATCTTTCAGTCGGCGTAGGCGAGTGGATCGGTCACGAAGACGTCGTGGCAGACCTGAGAGCAGAAGTAATAGGTCTTCCCTTCATAATCGGCCGTCGAAGCGGCGTCATCCGTGTCGATCTTCATCCCGCATACGGGGTCTGTGACCATCGCCATCGACAACCTCCTGGTTCGGCGAAGTTCCAGGACATCATCTTCCCAGCTTGGGGCTGCCCGTGCGTCGTGGCGTCGAGTCGGAAATTGCCGCATGGGCTTTCGAGGCTTCAATGAAGCCTCTTGGTAGCGAGCTCGGCGCCGGCTCTCATGGCCCGGAGCTTTGCCCACACGACGTCCTCGGCTACCCGCCCCCACCCCGCCGAGGTGTCGAATCCACAATCGGTGCCGGCGAGCACGCGGGTCGGATCCCCCACGACCGTGACAACACGC
>JBEVIF010000109.1:0-13333 GCA_040510795.1 Acidimicrobiia bacterium | reverse complement strand
CGGAGGTCGAGCTCAAGGAGAAGAAGCACCGCATCGAGGACGCCGTCCAGGCGGCACGTGCTGCCGTCGAAGAGGGCGTGGTCCCTGGTGGTGGTGTGGCCCTGCTCCGTGCTCAGACCGCGATAGACAAGATGCGCGGCGGAACCGACGATGAGAAGGCAGGTCGTTCCATCGTCCGCAAGGCGATGGAGGAACCGCTTCGTCAGATCGCGGTGAACGCCGGGTTCGAAGGCGGAGTCGTTGTCGAGCGTGTCCGTGCTGCCTCCGGCAACGAGGGTTTCAACGCGGCGACTGGTGTCTACGGCGACCTGGTCGCCGACGGGGTCATCGACCCGGCCAAGGTCACCCGATCGACTCTGCAAAACGCAGCGTCGATCGCGGCCCTGCTCCTGACCACCGAGGCCCTGGTGGCTGAGGAGAAGGAGCTCACCCCGGCCATGCCCGGCGGTGGCCATGGTCACGATGGCGGCGGTGGGATGGACTTCTAAGTCCAACCAACCCGATTCGAGAAGGGGCCCCGAAAGGGGCCCCTCTCTCTATGTCAGTGGCAACGTCAGAGCTGGTGGCCTAAGGCTTGCCTCTGGTAGATGCGAGGGCTGAAATGATCGGTCCCACCTCTCTGGCGTCGCCAGCCCACGCGTCGGCGCCGAGTCGTTGAGCACTCTGCTCGTCCCTGACGGCTGCCCCACCTGCCAGCACCGGAACTGCGCCGATGGATTGGCGGACCGCGTCGATCAAGGAAGCGGCCGTGGTGAGACTCTCACTGTTGACGACACTCAGGGCAAGTGCCGAGAGGTCGTCTACCTCGCGCAGTGCCGCGACCAGGGCAGGCGCCGGCGTGTCCGCTCCCAGGTTGAGGACGCGGTAGCCATCCGAGCGCAGGATGTCACCCAGCATGGCCAGGCCCAGGTCGTGTCGCTCACCAGCCGGCATCGCCATCACCACCGTGCCCTTGGTCCGTCCCCTGCTGGCGAAGCGAGGCCCCAGGCGGCCGATCATCGCCGAGGCCACGTTGCTGGCAAGATGCTCGTCTTCGACCCCGATCTCCCCCTTCTGCCACAGCTCCCCGATGGTATGCAGGACAAGGGTGAGGACATCGCAGTAGAAGTCATGGGGCTCCATTCCCGACCCGATCGCTGCTTCGACCACACCCCAACTCCCAGCCTCGTCGCCGGCCAGCATCCGGGCCTGAAGGCGGGTGTGCCACGGGGCGGAACGTTTACGAGCCGGTACCGAAGGCGAGGTATCGAGTCGTTTGAGGTCGGCCGCTTCGATACGCCAGCCCGAGCCCTCCTTGCGGGCGGGGAGCATGCCGAGCCGGATGTAGCGATACACGGTCATGTAGTGCACCCCCAGCCTCTGGGCGGCTTCATTGATGGTGAGGGCTGGGTCGGGGGCCACTGCAATATATTATCACTAAAGAGGCGACGAAATCTCGGGGTGTTCGATTTCGTAGGCCTGGTCAGACGGCGAGCGTCCCGCCGAACACCTGCCAGGCCAGCGCCGACTTGGCGACGAGGCTGAGCATGATGTAGGCGCGTTCCCCGTGCATGTAGTCGGTCCAGCGGCCGCGTTGGCGGTATTGGAGCCACATGTTCAGGGCGAACACGTTGAAGAAGGCAAACAGCGAGAAGAAGATCCCGTAGACGAAGCCGGGAGGTTGGGCGGCGCTACCCGGGGCGAACAAGTAGAAACCGATGGCTGCCCAGGGGATGATGGCCGGCACACAACCAAGCCAGAAAGGCAGCAGTGATCCACCGGGTCGTTCGTACTTCTCCTGAATCACCCCGAAGAAGATCATCGCGGCGTTCACCCCGAAGAGCGCGATGAGCGCGGCCACGTCTGTGATGCCTGTGAGCATCGCGATCAGGACGATCATCAGAGAAGAGGACAGCGAGTACTCGACCCAGCGGAAATTGTTGCGTCGGTTGGCCAACCCGGTCCCGTAGCGCTCGAAGAAACCAGGTGCGGAGATGAGCAGGTGGAAGCCGGCGGACACCAGGAGAAAGAGCGCCACTCCCCAGGCAACCGTTATGTCAGCCAGCAGTGTTGGTTGCCCAACCGCGCCGCCGGGCGGTCCTGTGAGGAACCTCGCCGTCACAGGCAACGTGAATGAGTTGGCGAGGACCAGCACCAGTCCGGCCTGGACGGCGTGGAGCACCCCCATTGAGATGTTGAATCGTCGGAGACGGCGCAGCTTCGCCGTCCAGCCGGTGTCATGTCTGTTTGCGGTAACGGTCATTGCGATCGTCTTTCTGAGTTATGAGAGCCGGGGCCCGGTTTCGTCGAGCCCCGCTCTCATCGTTGGCGTCTGGGAGGACTCAGACGCTCAGCTGGGGACGATCACCTTGTCGATGACGTGGATCACTCCGTTCGAGGTCAGCACGTCGGTGGCGATCACCTGGGCATCGTTGATGAAGACCTGTCCGTCCTCGACGCGAATGGCAACCGATCCGCCTTCGACCGTCTCCGCCGACTCGAGCTCGACCACCTGATCAGCGGTCACCTGCCCGGGCACCACGTGATACAGCAGCACCTGGCTGAGAGCCTCAGGGTCCGCGAGGAGACTGTTGAGTGTTTCCTCGTCCAGTGCCTCGAAAGCCTCGTCGGTCGGAGCGAAGACCGTGAATGGCCCCTCACCCTTGAGCGTCTCGACCAACCCTGCCGCCTCGACAGCCGCGAGCAGCGTGGTGAAGCCACCGGCGGACTGAGCGGTCTCGACGATGTCACCCGTCTCGGCGCTTTCGCTCATCGAAGGGGGCAGGATCACCTGGTCGGTGACATGGATCACGCCATTTGACGCGACGATGTCCGTGCTCACCACAGTGGCCTCATTCACCTTGACCGAGTCGCCGTCGACGGTGATGGCGATGTCCTCGCCCTGGACTGTCGTGGCACTCTCCAGCTCGACTACGTCGGAGGCCATCACCTCACCCGGCACGACGTGGTAGAGCAGCACCTGGCTCAATGCCTCGGTGTCGGCGAGCAGCCCATCGAGCGTCCCCTCGGGTAGGGCGGCGAAGGCCTCGTCGGTGGGCGCGAACACGGTGTAAGGCCCATCTCCCTGCAGGGTCTCGACCAGACCTGCGGCCTCGACCGCAGTCAGCAATGTCGAGAAGTTTCCCGCCTCGGTGGCGACATCGACGATGTCGGCTTCCTCTTGCATAGCCGTGGTAGTCGTAGCCGGGGCGACCGTGGTTGCCGTCGTCGAGTCTGCGCCGTCGGTGGCACCACCACAAGCGGCGATGAGACCTGCAAGCAGAGCCCACAGGAGTATTTGAGTTCGTCTCATGTGCTTCATTCCTTTCATTTCGGGAAGCATTGAGAGTTTTAGTACTAAATACTACGCAAGTCAAGACCAACAGCTAAGAGGGGTTTGTGGGAGGACTAGCCGGGGAGGATGACTACGCAGGTTCTGACGCCGCGGCCTCGGTCATCCCGCTGCACCTTCGGCTTGATTTCAGGTCAGTCCCAGCCCTCCTGCCAACTGTTCGAGATACCTCACCGTCTCGTCGTGGCCGAGGGAGCGAACGTTGAAGATGGTGTGGTCGACACCGGCCGCGATCAAGAGGTCGACGTGATCGGGCTTCGCCCCGTAGGCGATGATCTCGAACGACGCAGGATCACGTCCCGCATCGGCCACAGCCTCCCGCACCCTTCCCACTTCACCGACGATGTCCATCCTCGTCGCCAGCGGCATCCATCCATCGCAGAGCTCGACCATGTCAGCGATGGTCTTTGGCCCTGCTGCGGCACCCATGATGATCGGCGGGTGGGGGCGCTGATCCGGCTTCGGCCATGCCCACGACGGTTCGAGCCCGATCAGCTCGCCATCGAACGATGCCTCGTCCTCGGTCCACAGTGCCTTCATCAGCAGCACCTTCTCCCGCAGCAGCTGGCGGCGCCGTGAATACTCGACGCCGTGTTGGGCCATCTCCTCCTTGTTCCACCCGTACCCGATTCCGAGGATCAGACGGCCGCCGGACAGCGAATCGAGAGATGCCACTTCCTTGGCAGTCCAGATCGGGTCCCGCTGGGCGACGAGGGTCACACCGGTGCCGAGCCGGAGTTTGGTGGTGACCGCCGCCGCATAGGCGAGCGCGATGAAGGCGTCGTGAGATCGCCAGTAGTGGTCGGGGAGCGGTGGCGCTCCCTCGACACCGCCCCAGGGGGTAGCCCGCGACGATGGGATGTGGGAGTGCTCGGGGATCCACAAAGAGTCGAATCCCCTCGCCTCGACCTCCCGACCGAGGTCGTCGGGGCGAATTGCCGTATCCGTGGGAAACATGAACACTCCGAATTTCATCCTGGGGAAGCTAGGCGATGACCCTCCAGCAGAGAATCCGACGAGACATCGTGGCCACGGGCCCGATCCCATTCGACGTGTTCATGCAGCTCGCCCTCTATGACCCCGTCGGCGGGTTCTTCGCTACGGGCAAGCTTCGCTCGGAGCGGGGTGGCGACTTTCTGACATCACCCGAGGTCAGCGCATTGTTCGGTGAGACCCTCGCTCGGTTTGTGGAACAGGAACAGGAGCGGATCGGCCAACCATTCGAGGTGGTCGAAGTGGCGGCGGGATCGGGCTCGCTGCTCGGGTCACTCAAAAGGGCAATCGATGTCGAGGCGTGGGCGGTCGAGGCATCGCCCGCCGCTCGTGAGGCTTTGAGTGCCGTCATCGGTCCCGATCGGGTTACCAGCGACCTTCCCGACCGTATCCGTGGCGTGGTCATTGCCAACGAGCTCATCGACAATCTCCCAATGGCGCTCGCGCAAAGGGTCGAAGGTGGCTGGCGGGAGCGCTGGGTCGGGGTCGACGGCGAGGGGTTGGCCATGGTCGATACCACCGCCCGTGCCGAGGTGCTCGAGTGGCTCACCGCCTACGCCGGTGAGGTGCCCGAGGGGGGATGGGTCGAGGTGCAGTTGGCCGCCGGAGCCTGGTTGCGGGACGTGATTCACCGCCTCGAAGCAGGCTCGGTCATCGTCTTCGACTACGGGGACATCGCCGAGAACCTGATCCCCCGGCGCCAGGACGGGACACTCCGCACCTATCGGGCACACCATCTCGGTCCGCATCCGCTCGACGAGCCGGGGGAGACAGACATAACCGCCGATGTCAATTTCACCGCATTGTTGGCCGTCGCCGAGGAGGCCGGTGTGGAGGTCGAGCTCCACCGACAGGATGATTTCCTTACAGAGCTCGGGCTGGGCGATCGTCTATCGGAGCTCCGTCATGCCGAATTGGAGGCCGCGAGATCAGGAGACGAGATGGAGCGATTGCGTCTCCGCACACTGAAGTCAGAGGCCGAGACATTGATGCACCCCAGGGGGCTGGGCGACTTCCGGGTTCTGATCGCACGCAAATAGGGAAGGAGCCCTTTCCGGGCTCCCTTCTGTGTCGTGTTAGGCCCATATGTGGTCCTAAGTACCTCAGGTACGCGTCAAGGCGTGTTGTCCACCTCCACCAGGGTGTAGCCGAGGAGGGTGTCGCCGGTGTGGGAAACGGCGCCGACGTAGTTGCCCACGTCCAGGCCGGACCAGCCGGCTTCGACGGTTCCAACAGCACCTTGAGTCGCCGATGTCGGCGCCGAGTTGATCACAAGAGATCCTCCGCCTGCGGTCGCCGAGACCTGCCAAGTGTGGAGGTTGTAACCCACCGCGACACCCGTGGTCTGCCAGCCATGCACATACAACGTATAGATGTCATCAGCCGGCGCCTCCAGCACTATCTCCTCGACCGTTCCGCCGGACGTGGATGCCGCCACTTCCTCGCCCGCGGAGTTGTACAGATAGAGATCGATATCGATCGCCGCGTTGGGCGGCGTGAGGTCCGCAGTGTTGAGAGCGAGTTTGAGGAACGCTGCATTTGTTACCGGAATCTCATGTGCGGTAGTCCCGGTCGGATCCGCCGGGTCGAAGGTCTGATCGGGATCCATCGCCACACTGCCAGGGACCAGCACGTCGGGGGACAACCCGTGGGCGCCCGCCGTGTAGGCCCCCGTGTATCCGAAGGCGACCGGGATGCTCACGGTGCCGGCGGCCCCCCTTCCGGGCACTTCCTCGGCGAACTCGATGGCGGCGGCCTTGACTGCGATCGGACTACGCACCCGACGATCGTCGCCATCGAACCACGAAAGTGAGCCAAAGCGCCATTCTCCGATCGGGGCGGCCACATTGACGAACGCGACCTCGAATGTGGCCGACTCACCAGGATCGAGCGTGATCCGATCCGGGGCGACCGTGACCTCGTAACCAGACGGCTGGTCGACCCGTGCCCGGTATGTCTCCGTGACCCCCGAGACGTTTGTCACGGTTCGAAGAACGGTTTTTGCTCCCGGCAGCTCACTCACGGCGATCGACGGGTAATTGAGATTGGAGGCTGCAGTCGGAATACCCGCATCCGCGAGACCTCCACAGGTCGTCGCCTCGTCGACGAAGATTTCGGGTGCCGCATCGCAGAGGAAGCCGAGGTATTCGACGAGTCCTGCGTCGTAAACCAGACCGGGATTGAACAATGATCCCTCTGCAGAGGCGCGCCCCGATGGATCGATGTGACCAGAGCCGAAGTCGAAGGGGTCTGCCTTGGTGGCTCCGTCCTCCTTCCGAACATCCTGTCGCGCTGTCGTCATGATGGCCGATTTGGCCATGGCCGGCGTCCAGGCAGGATGCGCCTGCTTGATCAGTGCCAACAAACCGGCGACATGCGGGCTCGACATGGATGTGCCAGATATCGACTGGAAGAGCTCGCCGGGCACTCCAAGAGTCGGAGTAGGCGAGTTGCCGGCGAGGATCAGCACTCCGGGTGCGGTCACGTCGGGCTTGATGACGTCGTCGGAGGCACCGGCGCCCAGCGGCCCCCGAGAAGAGAAAGCGGCCATCGTGTTCCCGCGCCTTCGCTCTTCGTGTCCGTCGGCTATTTCCACGGTGGCGGCGGCACCGGCGTCGGCGATGAACTGCTTGAGGGCGCTGCCGTCGGTGAAGTTGATGTGCACAGAGGGGACCCAGTGGTTGTCGGTGAGGAGGTCCTGGGTGTCGTCGGGGTTGTAGAGAACCATGCCGGATCCACCGGCCTCCAATACGGCACGGCTCTTCTCGACGCGGGCCGGGCCACCACGCAGGCAAAGCACCACCTTCCCGGTGAGATCGCCCGTGAAAGCCACTTCCGGATCGCACAACTCGTTGCCATGGATGGCTGCGTCCACGAAGGGAAGCTGTCCGTCGGTTCCGGGTGTGATCGAGGCACCCCTGTATCGGACCTCTTCGGACCCCCCGGTCTTCACCTCGGCTATGTAAGTCTTCTTCTGCAGACTGGCCCCGACCGTGGTCACCCAGGGTGCGGACCCCGGGCTTCCGATGGATGAGGCTCCCGGGCCGGTGTTCCCGGCAGAGGTGGCAACGAACACGCCGGCGTCGGCGGCGAACAAGAACGCCAGGTCGTCGGGCCCGATAAGACCTGGTGTGCTGCTGCCGATCGAGTAGTTGATCACATCGACTCCGTCGGCGACTGCCTGGTCGATGGCCCCGGCCAGGTCACCACCGAAGCAGCCCAGGTTGCCGCAGGCGCTGTAGGCCACGACATGTGCATCCGGTGCGATGCCGGTCACGTCGCCGAACTCCCGTCCAAGGATGGATGCCCCGATATCGGGGTTCCCGACAGCGGTGCTCGCGGTGTGGGTGCCGTGCCCGTCGTAGTCACGGGCGGTTGCGTAGGTCTCCGATCCAATGAACTGCTCATAGAGGACCCTCATGTCACGAGCCCCGATCAGCTTGTTGTTGCAGGTGAAGGCAGCATCGTCCGGGTTGTGGGCCGCATCACCGAAGTCGCAGCCGGTACTGAGGATCTCCACGGCCGGATCCGGATCGAGGTCGATCGTGTCGAGTGTGATGGGCGCCGCCCTCAGGTCGCCGCGAGCTGCGAACGAGGGATGCTCGGGCCAGATTCCGCTGTCGATGACGCCAACTACGACGCCCGCCCCGGTGTATCCGCTATCCCATGCTCCCCCTCGGTCGTCGAGACCCAGGAATTGAGGCGAGCCGGAGGTGTGGAGCTGATGCAACTCGTCGCGTTGGACACTCCGCACAGCCTTCTGGGCGGCGAGGCTCTCGGCCTCGGCCGGGGTTAGGGCGGCACTGAAGCCGTTGGTGGCATAGGCGAAGCTGGCCACCAGGGCACTCCGGTCGATACCGGCGCCGTCCAGCGCGGCGACCTTCTCCGCCTCCAGCTCGTCGGTGTACTCCTCCACGCTCGGACTGTCAGGGTCTGGCGGTTCCTCACCCTCGGGCGCTATCTCCTCGTTGCCCAGAACCGGCTGCGATTCCATGACCACGACGTAGGGGGCGGCGATGGTGTCGATCTGGGCGGCGGTGCGAACCGATCCGGCTCCGGCCGGTACACCGCCGGCCAGAGCTGTGCCCAGTGCAGCTGCAGCGACGAGCAGCTTGCGTCTCACGCATTCTCCTCACGGTTGTCCAACTCGCACCACCCTCGAAGATGTGCCCTCGACGAATTGGCTAGGAACCCCTTACCCACCGTCGGGGACCCTACACAACCGAGCAAGGCTGGGGCAAAGGCCGGTCGGAACCGACGATACTCCCACGGCGTCCTATCTTTGATGACGAGAACCATGCGATTCAGAACTGGTCTCGCCGCGCTTGCCACCGTGTTGGCGGCCTGCGCCACCGGCAGCGATTTGCCGACGGCAGGCGAGACCACGATTCCGGCAACGGCGGCACCGACGACAGAGAACGAGACCACCACCATGCCCACCAGCAATCAGGCGCAGCTTCCGATCGTCACTCCGGCCCGAGCCGATCTCGCCCGGCGCCTGGGTGTCGAACCCGACGACCTGAAGGTCGTATCCGCCGAAGAGGTCACCTGGCCCGACGGCAGTTTGGGTTGTCCGGAACCGGGGATGTCATACACCCAAGCGCTGGTCGACGGCTCCAAGGTCGTGCTCGGCTACGACGACAGGGTTTACGTCTATCACGCCGGTGACGACGGAGAGCCTTTCCTCTGCCCCTCTGATGAGAAAGATGGGGGTCACGAGATGGTCCCCCCTCCCGGCTTCAACGAGTGAGCGATGGAGGGGCGTCTCGGAGACGCCCCTCCATGCCATTGCCAAGGGCACTTGTTACCCGGTGCTGACCTCGACCAGTGTGAGATCGAACAACCCATCACCGTCGTTGTGACCGACCGCACCCAGATAGTTGGTCCCGGCATCAAGACCGGACCACCCGACAGTGATCGTCTCCGTCGCTCCGAGCACGGCGTCTGCCGGCTCGTCGACGACGGCCAGGGAACCCGCGTCCGCAGCCAGGGGGACATCCCAGGTGTGGATCTGATATCCGACCGTCACACCTGTGGTTTGCCAACCGTGCACGTAGAGGGTGTAGGTGCCGTCCTCGGGCTGGGTCAGCTCGATCTGCTCGACCGTGCTCCCTGCCGTCGAGCTCGCAACCAATTCCCCGTCCCTGTACAGGTAGAGGTCGATGTCGATCGCATCATCCGGCGGCGTCAGGTCTTCGGTGTTGAGCGTGAGCCTGAAGAAGGCCGTGTTGCTCAAGGTGAAGTCGTGAGCCGTCGTCCCGGTAGCGTCATTCGGATCGAAGACCTGATCCGGGTCCTGATCCACTGACCCGACGATCGGCACATCGGGCGCCAACCCGTGGGCGGTGGCGTCGTACTCGCCCCCATAACCGAATGTGATGTCGAACGAGGCCGTGCCTTCGACCCCCGTGCCTGTCACGTCTTCGGGCGAGTCCAACTGTGAGGCGGCCACCGCGATTGGGCTCCGGGCCGAGAAGCCCTGCCCTTCCCAGGTCAAGGACCCGAATCGCCACTCTCCGACCGGGCCACTCACGTTGTCGAAAGTGACTTCGAAGGTGCGGCTTTGTCCCGCTGGAATCGTCAGACGCGCCGGGCTGACCGTCACGTCATAACCGCTCGGCTCCTCGACCACGGCATCCAGCCGCAGCGTCCCTCCGGTTACGTTGGTGACGGTCCGTTCTACGGTGAGGGTCCCGGGAACCCCCGACGCCCCGATCGACGGGTAGTTGAGGTTCTCCGACTCGATCGGGATCCCGGCCGCGTCGAGCGAGCCGCAGGTAGCAGTCGGATTGGCGAAGACCTCCGGCGCCGCGTCGCAGAGGAAACCCAGATACTCGTTGAAGCCGGCGTCGTAGACGATGCCGGGGTTGAACATCGAGTTGGCTGCGTCTGCCGGGCCACTCGGATCGACGTGACCCGCTCCCATATCGAACGGGTCGGCGGGCGTCGTTGCGTCCTCCTTGGTGACGTCCTGTCTCGCCGTCGTCATCATTGCCGACTTGGCTGCGGCTGCCGACCAGTCGGGATGGGCCTGCTTGAGCAGGGCGAACAAGCCGGCCCCATGGGGGCTCGACATCGATGTGCCCTGTATCGCCTGGAACAGCTCCCCGCCTACATCGAACCCCTCGGCCGGCGAGTTCCCGGCCAGGATCTGTTGCCCTGGCGCGGTCACGTCCGGCTTGATGATGTCAGGAGAGGCGGGCAACCCGGTGGGACCACGTGACGAGAAGTACGCCATGAACGATCCTTGCCTCGGTGCGGCGACCCCGCCGATGATCTCCGCCTCTGCATCCTGATTGGGAGGGGTGGAGTCGATGAACGCCTTGATGGCGAGCCCGTCGGCGTTGCTCACGTGCACCGTGGGCACGAAGTGGTTGTCCGAGGGCAGCGTCTGGTTCGGGAAGTCGTTGTAGAGGATCATCCCTACACCGCCTGCGTCGAGCACGGCGTGACTCTTCGCTGCCCGTCCTGTTGCGCCCTTACAGAGAACGATCTGGTCTCTCGGGGCGGGTCTGAACCTGACCGCAGGATCACATGACTCGTTCCGCAGATCGGCAGCATCGACGAGTTCTGCCGTGCCGACCCCGGGCGTCACCGAGGCGCCGAAGAACTCGTCTCCATTACCCAGCACAACGGTTCCCTGGAAGGCCCGGTCGTGATGGCTGGCTCCGACAGATGTGACCCAAGGCACCGAGGCCGGGCTTCCGACGGTCGATGGTTCGGGACCAGCGTTCCCAGCCGAGGTCGCCACGAACACGCCGGCGTCAGCTGCGAACAAGAAGGCAATGTCGTCGGGGCCGGTCAGACCAGGTGTATCGCTCCCGATCGAGTAGTTGATCACGTCGACGCCGTCGGCGACAGCTTGGTCGATGGCGTCTGCCAGGTCACCACCGAAGCAGCCCTGGTCGCCACAGGCCTTGTAGGAGACGATATGGGCCCGGTGAGCGAGGCCGGAGATGATGCCGCGGTCTATGCCGAAGATCTGCGCAGGGACATCGGCGTTTCCCCCGGCGGTGCTGGCGGTATGAGTGCCGTGGCCGTCGGGGTCCCGGGCCGAGTTGTACAGCTCTGGGCCGATGAGCGAGTTGTACAGCGTTCGCATGTCGCGGGCACCGATCAATTTGTTGTTGCAGTCGAACGCGACGTCATCCGGATTGTGCGTGGTGTCGCCGAAATCGCATCCGGACAAGATCACTTCGTTCTCCGGATCGGGATCGACGTCGACGTCCTCGATGGACACCGGTGGTGCCGGATACGAACCGTCGTCCGCAAAGGAGGGATGCTCAGGCCAGATCCCGGTGTCGATGACACCGATGACCACACCCTCGCCGGTGATGCCCGAGTCCCAGGCCCCACCACCATCGGTCAAGCCCAAGAAGTCCGGTGAGGTGTCGGTGTGAAGTTGGCGCAATTCATCCCGGACGACCGAGATCACGTTCTTCTGGGCGGCCAGCTTCTCGGCTTCATCGGGAGTCAGCGCTGCGGTGAATCCGTTCAATGCGAACTGATAGTCGATCAGGATTGCCGATGAAGAGACACCAGCGGCTGCAACCGCCTCGAGGTGTTGGCTGTGCAGGTGGCCCTGGTAAGCCCTGACGGCGGCCGAGTTGCGGTTCAGCTTCTCGCCTTCTGGAGGCGCCGTGCCTGCCAGTCCGGGCACGCCACCCTCGTAGGCGACCACCGGCTCACCGGTCATGAGCACGATGTATGGAGCCCGGTCAGCCGAGGTCTGATTGGTGCCCGATGAGAGCGGGATTGCTCCCGCAGGCAGGACAGTTGCGAAGAGTGCGGCCAGGGCGACCACGCCTCTGAGAAGTCTCTTTCTCAACTTCTCTCCTCCTTGACTTGTTGCGCCTCCCTGGCGAACTAGCCCAAAGGCAGGACCCCACGAGCCGGGACCCTACACCACTATGCGTGGGCAATGTCAAATGGCGGGATCAATACTCCTGGAGGCTCGCGGCTATCGGAGGGGAGCGCGTAAAATCGTGTCCATGAACAACTTGAAGACGGTCGGCCTGCTCGCCTTCATGACGACACTGCTGTGGCTGGTCGCCTATGCCCTCTTCCCCGACGGCGGCTTCGTCATAGGGCTGCTGATAGCGGTCGGGTTCAACCTTTTCGCTTACTTCTTCTCGGACACGCTCGCCCTAGCCGCGAGCCGGGCCCGCCCGGTGGCCGAGGAGGAGCTGCCCCAGGTCTACGCGATCGTCCGGCGACTGGCCTTGCAGAAGAACATGCCCGAGCCGCGCATCTACATCATCGATTCACCGCAGCCCAACGCCTTCGCCACCGGCCGGTCGCCGAAGAAGGCGGCCGTCGCGGTGACCACCGGAATCCTCGAGATACTCACGGTCGACGAGTTGGAGGGGGTGTTGGCTCATGAGCTGGCCCATGTCAGCAACCGTGACATCCTGATCAGCTCGATCGCGGCGATGATCGCCGCAGCCCTCACCATGCTGGCCCGTATGGCGTTCTGGTTCGGGGGTGGGAACAACCGGGAGAGCCCTCTGGGGGCGATCGGGGCAATCCTCTCTCTGATCGTTGCCCCTATCGCCGCGATGTTGATCCGTTTGGCTATATCCCGGACCCGGGAGTTCCAGGCCGACGCCACCGGTGCGGAAACAACCGGGCGCCCGATGATGCTCGCCAGCGCACTCGAGAAGATCTCGGCCGGGACCGCAAGGATCCCGATGAACGTCAACCCGGCCACTGCACAGCTCTTCATCGACAACCCGATGAAGGCGGTTCGTGGTAGCGGGATGATGAAGCTGTTGAGCACTCATCCGCCAACCGAGGAGCGGATCGAGCGCCTCGCCCAGATGGCCCAGGGCGTCCGATAAGGGCGCGGTAGCCCAGGCCGACCGGCGTCTGTTCGCTCGAGGCACTGGTCTCGAGATCGCGGACGAATTCGGAGCAGCTGAGGGTTGGCCGAGGGCGAAGTCGGCCGGCATAGAGCAGTTGGTAGAGGGCCGGGGCGCCCTGTAACATTGCACATCCCGAACCGAGCGT
>JBEVIF010000108.1:0-5441 GCA_040510795.1 Acidimicrobiia bacterium | reverse complement strand
CCAGACCTTTGGCATCGGCCGGTCCCGGCTCCGGCAGGGACGCCAGCCATTTCTCCCGCTGTATGTCCGGGTCGAGGAACCAGCAATGCAACATCTCGTCGGTGAGCGGCTTCTCGTCCATGGTGTGGGAATTCTTCAGCTCCTCCCAGACCTCGGTTTTTATCTCCTCCGCCGTGCAATACATGGCCGGCTTCTCGATGGTGTTGCCGTCGGCGTGCCAGTTGGAGATGTCGGCTGAGATGATCCCGCGCACTTTCCCGTCGCCGTATTTCTCGAGAGGGTGGTCGGGCCAGAACTGCTGCTGGGAGATGGAGGTGATCGCCCACGGCGAGTCGATATAGATCGTGTGCCCGTTGGAGAGGGGCATGTCCTCAGTGAGATAGAACTGGATGCCGTTCATCCACTCGACGTATTTGGTGCCGATCTCCTTGATACCTTCGAGGGAGCCGTCGGCATCGAGGATCCCATCATCGAGCAGGTTCGCCATCACCTCGGCGGGCATGGCGGCTATGTAGTAGTCGGCGTCGTCGAGGGTGTAGCTGTTCCCCGCCGAGTCGGACATGATGACCGATTCGATCTTCCCGCCGGTGCTGCCCTTGTTGGGTTGGCACATGATTTTTTCGATCTTCCGATCGAACTGGTAGTCCACGCCCTTCTCGGCAAGATAGGAGAGCCAGGGGTGGAGCCAGACCTCATTGGTCGGCCCGTTCAGGACACGATCGGTGCTTGGGCCGGGGATGAGCATGTCCAGGATCAGGGCGAGTCCGACGTCGCCTTCCACGTGGGCGTTGGCCAGTCGAGCATTGGCGGCAACGAGGGAGCGCGTCAAGCCTTCGGCAAGGAACTTCTGATAGCCCTCCGACTTGTTATCGGCATCGACGAATTCCCACCACCCCATCGTCTCGTAGATTTCCTGGCGGCGGGCGTCACAGCTGGTGAGCACCTGCCAGAGCTTGCCGACGAAGAACTCGATCTCGTCGTTCTTCAGCCCCATCTCAGCTGGCACGTTGTCGATGAGATCCTGGACGATCAAGGCCCAGTCCTCTCGCGTGCTGGGGAACCGTGACGGCATCTCGATGGACTTCTTCTCATAGAGGGACATCTCGACCCGGGATGTGTCGGTGAGGTTGTCGACCACATGGGCGCCTTTGTCGCCAAAGGGAATGCGGCTCATGGTGTCCGTCACGTGTCGGTAGAACCGGGGAAAGAAGCGGAAGCCATGCTCCCCCGGCAGGAGGCCGGCGGGGCCTTCCACATCTGCGCAGATCGAGCTGTCGCCGCCTACCGGAACCGGAATGCTCCTCGCCTTGCCACCGCACAATTCGGTCTGGCGCTCGAAAACGGCGACGCGGAATCCGCGTTCGATCAACTCGTGGGCGGCGCTCATCCCGGCTACGCCACCCCCTAGCACCGCGACCTTTGGGCCTTTTCCGGCGCCCTCGAACGTGCTGACTTGCTCCGTTGTCATCTGGCCCCATCCTTCGATGAAGGACGAAGCTAGTTATCGGGGACGGTGGTGTTTCCGATCGTCAGCCGACCGCATCTTGGCCATCGGTTGGCGGGAGGGTGAGAAGGGTCGGTGGACCGCTCGGTGTGTATGAGGCGATGATGACACCTGTCTCCGTGACAACACTCGAGCCGTACTTCATCGTCATCGGGATCGTGCCCGAGCCGAAGAGCCGCTTTCCGTCGCCCAGCACGACCGGGTAGGTGAACAGGTTGAACACGTCGACTAGCCCGGCTCCGATCAGTGTTTTCAGGAGACCGTGACTTCCGTGGACCTGAAGTTCGCCCCCGGGCCGCTCCTTGAGCTGACGAACTGCTTCGATGACGTCGCCATTGATCGGGTGGGAGTTGGTCCATTCGAGGGTGTCAGGTCGGCTGGTAGCGACATGCTTGGGCAGGTTGTTCAGTCCGGCGGCTACCACATCGTTCTGGTCAGGGAACGTGGACCAATAGGGATACATCATGTCGTACGTGGTGCGACCGAGCAGGATCTCCTCAGCCCTGGTGAAGATATCGGTGATCGCTCGGCCCATGCCTTCGTCGGCAAAGGGAACTAGCCATCCCCCCAACTCGAAGCCATTGCTGCGGTCCTCGTCGGGTCCGCCGGGACCCTGCATGACGCCGTCCAGGGTGACGAACGTGGTGGCGGTCAGTTTCATGACTCTTCTCCTTTCTGACCGGTGTTCGGCCTTCATGACTACTACGAATCGGCCCGGCCTGGATCGACAAGTTCGAGAGGTCAATCCCGCGCTGCGGACCAAGCCCTGGTTAACGTTTTTGACATGGGAGCGAAGGTGGCGGGCCGAAACAGGGCTGAGCCCGCGTCCAGGCAATGGAGCATCCCCTCCAAGCTGACCTTGGCCACTGTGCCCATCGTGGTGGTTGCTCTGCTTCTCGGGGTTTTCCTGGTGTGGTCGCTAGCGACCTCGGGAGATATCTCGCTTGCCGTAACCGTCGGAGTCGTCGTTGGTCTGGTGGCTCTCGGATCGCTTCTTGTCGCCTACAAGATGGGTCGAGCGATCGGCACCCGAATCGGTTCTGTTACCAGCGCGGCGAGACGTGTCGCCCACAAGGACCTGGTCGATCTGCTCGACGCTCTGCGCACCTCTGACCCAGGCGCCGACGCCATCCCACCACTCGGCCTCGACATCGATTCGGGCGATGAGATTGGTGATCTGTCCAGATCATTCGAAAACATGCACCGGGCCCTGATCGATACGTCGACCCGACAGATGGAATCTTTGCGGGTAGGGGTGTCCGGCATTCTGGTCACTCTCGCCCGTCGCAACAGCTCGCTGGTCGATCGCCAACTTGCGCTGCTCGACGAACTCGAATCCCGCGAGGAGGATCCTGAGACCCTCGGCGGGTATTACCAGGTCGACCATCTGGCGGCACGGATGCGTCGGAATGCCGAAAGCCTCCTGGTGCTCGCCGGGTCCGAGTCACCTCGGGTATGGGCCAAGGCGACCGAGATCTCCGATGTGGTTCGAGCTGCCCTGAGCGAGGTGGACGAGTACCAGCGGGTCGAGTTGCTCGCCTTGGAGCCGGCACGTCTGTCGGCCGGAGCCGTTACCGATGTCGCCCATCTCCTCGCCGAGATCTTCGAGAACTCGTTGCAGTTCTCGCCGCCCACCGAGCCTGTTCGTGTCACGGGGCTCTTCGACGTCGATGGCTACGAGCTATCGATCTCGGACCACGGGGTCGGGATATCCGACCCGAGGCTGGCCGAGATGAACCGGATCCTCGAGCGCCCGCCCGCCCTCGGCCTCTCGGTCGAGCCCACGATGGGGATATACGTCGTGGCCAAGCTGGCTGATCGGCACGGGCTCAATGTCCAGCTGATCCCCAGTGTTCCGGGCATCACCGTCAAGGTGACGATCCCCCGCGATCGCCTGGAGATGGCGCGGGTGGAGCCGGACTACGACGTCATAGATCTGACACAGCCAGAGATGATCGAAACGTCCGACCCTGTGCCGATCGCGGTGCCGCCGGTGCCTGTCGCGGAGGGGGATGCGGACGACCTGCCTGTGCGCATCCCGGGCCGAGCCTTCCGCGAGGACGAGCCGGCAACAAGCATCGCTGCCGGTGAGGGCGGCGGCACGCTCAGGTCGGCGCTGGTCGATTACAACCGGGGCAGGGCCGAGGCAGAGGCACAGGGGGAGAGCGATGACTGACGCCGCCACCAATCTCAACTGGCTGCTCGAGCGTCTGTGTGCCACCGTGCCCGCCATCAAGCAGGCGGTCGTGGTCTCATCCGATGGGCTCGCCATGGCCAAGTCCCAGGACGTCGACCGGGAGACGGCAGAGAGACTGGCTGCCGTGTCATCAGGCATGATCGGCCTGGCCTACGGGTCCGCCGGCCGCTTTGGCGCCGGTGCGGTGTCGAACATCATCGTCGAGATGCAACAGGGTTGGCTCTTCGTCACCGGTATCCGTCACGGCTCCCTCCTCTGCTGTCTCACCAGCAAGGAGATCGACCTGGGGGCGGTGGCCTTCGAGATGTCAATCTTCGTGCAGCGGGTCGGCGACAGCCTCACTCCCGACGTTCGGGAGGAGCTCAAGGCACGGCTGGTCGAACCCGAGCCGGCATGACCACCGAGCCCGGAACCCCTCTCGGCGGCCGGATCGTCCGCCCATACACCATGACCGGCGGGCGGAGCGGTGTGGGACTCCCCAACATCGCCCTCGAAGCGCTGGTCGCCGTGACACCTGCCGGGATGCGAATGCGAGGTCGCTTCCGCTGGGAAGCCGCCGAGATCATCGCCCAGAGCCGCAAGGAGATCGCCATCGTCGAGCTGGCGGCGAATCTCGAGGTCCCGGTCGGCGTGATCCGCGTTCTCGCGGCTGACCTGCGCGACCAGGGAGCGATCACCATCACCGAGCCGCGGTCCGAAGCCACGGTCGATCCAGGCGACACCGAATATGCCGAACTCCTCCACAAGGTGCTCGATGGGATCCGGGCTCTCTGAGGGCACCGGGCTGACCCCGGTCAAGATCGTCGTCGCCGGCGGCTTCGGCGTGGGCAAAACGACCTTCGTTGGCGCCATCTCCGAGATCGAGCCATTGCGAAGCGAGGCGATCATCACCGACGCCAGTGCGGGGATCGATGAGCTCTACCCCGACGGCACCAAGACAGAGACGACGGTGGCCATGGATTTCGGCCGGATCAGCCTCAAGCATCGTCTCGTCCTCTATCTGTTCGGCACCCCCGGTCAGGACCGCTTCCATTTCATGTGGGACGAGCTGGCCCGGGGCGCGATTGGGGCTGTGGTCCTGGTCGACACCCGCCGAATCGAAGCGTGCTTCGCCGCCATCGACTTCTTCGAGAAGCGGGGAACCCCGTTCGTAGTGGCGGTGAACACCTTCCACGGGCGTCGAATCCACGAGCCCGAACTGGTTCGGGAAGCACTGCGTATTGGCCCCGACATTCCGATTGTCTATTGCGATGCCAGGGTCCGCGTAGACGTCCAACGAGCGCTGCAGGCGGTGGTCGAGCACACTCTGGAACGGGTGATGTCCGAGTCTGCGGCCAGCTGACTCAGGCCGGAATTCGGACGGTCTCCGCGTCCCAAAGGCCCTGACTGACTCTCAGCGACTCGGACGGAAGCCGCAATTCGAAGACGTTGTGCCCGTCTCCGGTGCGTCGGTAGGTGATGTCACCGTCCATCTGCCGGGCGAGGCGTCGGGCCACCGTGAGGCTGAGGCCCACAGCGGCCGGCCGGGTCACTGGGCCGCCGGCGCGCAGGTCGCCGTTGAAAATCTTCTCCCGGTCGGGGACGGGTATGGCAGGCCCGTCATCGATGACCGAGATGACGGTATCGGGGCCCGAGCCGGTCGTCTCCAGGCTGACGACCGATCCGCCGTAACGAACGGAATTGGCGATGAGGCTGTCGAGGATCCTTATCGTGAGCCCTGGATCGGCCCACAACGAAGTC
>JBEVIF010000107.1:0-3432 GCA_040510795.1 Acidimicrobiia bacterium | reverse complement strand
GGATCACGGCCTGTCCGCGCAAAAAGCGATCATGCCCGACCTTCTCGAGATCTCCTCCCGGACCGGGGCGCCCCTTCTCGCCACCAACGACGCCCACTACACCCATCGGGCGGAACATGATGCTCATGATGTGCTGCTCTGCATCCAGACCGGCTCGCTACGGGCCGACACGAGCCGGCTTCGTTTCGAGGGCAACGAGCACTATCTGAAGACATCCGACGAGATGCATCGCCTTTTCCCGGCTGACACATTTCCCGGTGCATGTGACAACACCCTCTCGATCGCGGAGCGAGTGAACGTCGACCTCGATTTCGGGCGGATCCTCCTCCCCAGCTTCCCGGTCCCGTCGGGTGAGACGGAGGTCAGCCACCTCCGGAAGCTCGTCGATCAAGGCGCACGCGACCGATACGGCCACGACGCCGCTCCCGAGGTCTGGGACCGCGTCGAACACGAGTTGAAGATCATCGAGGAGATGGGCTTTCCCGCCTACTTCCTCATCGTTTGGGATCTCATCCGCCATGCCCGGGAGAGCGGCATCAGGGTTGGACCCGGCCGCGGGTCTGCCGCGGGCTCGATCGTCTCCTATTGCCTGCGCATCACCGATATCGACCCCCTCGCCTACGGGCTGATCTTCGAGCGCTTCCTCAACCCCGCTCGCCGCCAAATGCCCGACATCGACATGGACTTCGACGAGCGCTATCGGGCGGAGATGATCCGGTATGCGGCCCAGAAATACGGCGCTGACAGAGTGGCGCAAATCGTCACGTTCTCCACGATCAAGGGAAAGCAGGCACTGCGCGACGCCGCGCGGGTCCTCGGCCACCCATACGGGGTGGGTGACCGGGTGGCCAAGGCGATGCCACCCGCCATCCTCGGCCGTGAGGCGACCCTCGAGCAGGTGATGACACCGCCTTCGTCCGATGCAGACTCGACGACGAAAGACTGGTACGCCAACGCACAGGGCCTTCGGGACCTCTATGAGGCCGATCCGGCGGTGCGGGAGACAGTGGATGCCGCCCGCGGCCTCGAAGGATTGCGAAGGCAGGACTCGATCCATGCCGCAGCCGTGGTGATCGCCCCTGAGCCGCTCATCAACGTCGTCCCCATCCAACAGAAGGGCGAGGGCGCCGAGGTGGTGACCCAGTACGAGATGTACGGGGTGGAGTCACTGGGTCTGCTCAAGATGGACTTCCTCGGGCTGCGCAACCTCTCGATCATCGAGCGCTGCCTCGAGCTGGTCGAGGCCGGCACCGGGGAGCGACTCGACATCGACGCAGTCCCGCTCGACGACGAGAAGACCTTCGAGCTCCTCCAATCGGGCAACACGATCGGGGTCTTTCAGCTCGAAGGCAACGCCATGCGGTCGTTGATTCGCTCGCTGAAGCCTGACTCGTTCAACGACGTGATTGCGTTGGTCGCCCTCTATCGCCCGGGCCCGATGGGCGCCAACATGCACAACCTGTACGCCGACCGGAAGAACGGTCGGGCCCCCATCGAAGTGCTGCACCCAGCCCTCACCGACAAGCTGGCCGACACCTATCAGATCATGGTGTACCAGGAGCAGGTCATGTCGGTGGCCCAGGAGATGGCCGGGTACTCGATGGTCGACGCCGACAACCTGCGCCGGGCCATGGGCAAGAAGATCAAGGCGGTGATGAAGGCCGAGGAGGAGAAGTTCGTCGCCGGCAGTGTCGCGCAGGGCCACGACGAGAAGGTGGGCCGTGAGATCTTCGGGCTCATCGAGCATTTCTCGGGCTACGGATTCAACAAGAGCCACAGCTCCGGGTACGGCCTCGTTGCCTATCAGACAGCATTCCTGAAGACACACCACCCAGCCGAGTATCTCGCCGCTCTGTTGACCGCTACCAAGAAGGACAAAGACAGGACCGCGGTCTACCTCAACGAGTGCCGGCAGATGGGGATCGAGGTGCTCGTGCCCGACGTCAACGAGTCGGACTCCGATTTCACCGTGAAGGAAGGTCGGATCCGCTTCGGGCTATCGGCGGTGCGCAACGTGGGTGAGGGCGTGGTGGAGAAGATCGTCGAGGCGAGGGTCGATGGCGCTTTCGACTCGTTCCATGACTTCGTGGACCGCGTCGACGTCTCTGCGCTCAACAAGCGCACCGTCGAATCTCTGATCAAGGCCGGCGCTTTCGACGCGATGGGGTACCCGAGAAAAGGTCTGACCGTCGTGTATGAGCAGATCCTCGATGGGACGCTGGAGCGCCGGCGGAACGAGGAAATGGGTCAGTTCAGCCTCTTCGCCGGTGAGCCAGGGGAGGTCTCCCACGGCCGCATCGACGTGCCGGACCTCGTCTGGCCGCAGAAGATCAGGCTCGCCTTCGAAAAGGAGATGCTCGGTCTCTACGTCTCCGATCACCCTCTCCTCTCCGTGGGCCAGTCGCTGGCAGCGGCCACCACGACGACTGTCAGCCAGCTCGTCGAGTTGGCAGACAAGACGAGCGTGACAGTGGGCGGTCTCGTTGCCGGGATCACCCGTCGATGGACCAGGAACGGGGATCCCATGATCTTCTTCCAACTCGAGGACCTCGAAGGTTCGGTAGAGGTCGTTGCGTTCCCACGCACAGTCAACGACTACGGGCATGTCGTCATCGATGACGCCGTGGTGATCGTGGGCGGGCACCTCGACCACCGGGGCGACGAGGTGAAGGTCATGGCCCGGGAGATCAAGGAGCTGGAGATCCGTGACGACTCGATGGTGCGGCTCAAGACGACGGCTTCGAATCTCACTCCCGAGATGGTCTCTCGGCTCAAGACGATCCTGTCCAATCACCCTGGGCCCGCCCCGGTATACCTGAACATGACCAGCGATCAAGGGGTAAAGGTGCTCAAGCTGAGCGATGCGCACCGCGTCGAGCCGCGAACGGCCCTATTCGCCGAATTGAAGGAACTGCTGGGGCCGAGCGCGATCCTCTAGACCCGGGGTCGCCAGAACTCCCGCTGAGCCATCTGGGCGAGGGCAGACGACCGTCCGTGCTTTCGTCCCAGCGCATAGGCGCCAACCGCTGCCGCCATGCCAGCGGTGCCCAAAGCGCTGAGCGCAACTGCTCTCTTCGTCTTGCGGGCGAAGATCACCACCGGCCATCCTCGCTCATGTGAGACCGAGTCGAGCTCGGAGTCGGGGTTGACCGCGACGGGATGGCCAACCACTTCCATCATGGGCAGGTCGGATACGGAGTCGGAGTAGGCGTAGCTGCGCTCGAGGTCATATCCGAAGTCGGCGGCGATCTTCTCGATGGCATCGACCTTGCCGGCGCCGTACACAAATGGCCCGTCGAGCTCTCCGGTGTAGTGGCCGGCGACCACCTTTCCCCTGGTGCCGATGGCCCCGGTCATCCCCAAGGATCGAGCCAGAGGCTCGACGATCTCATGGGGGGCGGCCGAGACGATCCAGGTGTCCCTACCCGCCTC
>JBEVIF010000106.1:0-4630 GCA_040510795.1 Acidimicrobiia bacterium | reverse complement strand
CAGCTCTTCGGCGATGACTTTCGAGGTGGCGGGTACGCCCCAACACCTCAGGACCTTCCTCGAGCATCTCGGCCCCTACGGCGTCATCGACCTGGTCAAGTCGGGCCGCATCGCAATGAAACGGGAGTCGGAGCTGAGCCCCGCCCCGGTCACAGCAGGAGTGGGAAGATGACCCGCGCCGCCCTTTCCCTTCTCCCCCTGGCTCTCCTGAGCCTTCTCGGCCTCGCTCTTATCTAGCCGGAACGCCCCACCGGGCAGACCGGCGCCCCGACGAGACCACGAGATTCAGGAGAGACAATGGAAGACCGAGTAAGGATTTTCGACAGCACACTCAGAGACGGCGAACAGGCGCCCGGTATCGCCCTCGACCCCGACCAGAAGGTTGCGATCGCCACCCAGCTGGCGCGCCTGGGTGTCGACATCATCGAAGCCGGGTTCCCCATCTCTTCGCCCGGGGACTTCCGGGCCGTGACCCGGATCGCCCAGGAAGTGCAGGGCCCGACCATCGCCGCCCTGGCTCGTGCCCAGGCCGAAGACGTGGACCGTGCCTGGGAGGCGATTCGTGACGCCGCCGACCCCCGGATCCATGTGTTCCTGGCCACCTCACCCATCCACATGCAGCACAAGCTCCGCATGAACGAGGAAGAGGTGCTCGCGACGGTCAAGGCCAATGTGGCGCGCGCTCGCGATTACACCGAGAACGTCGAGTATTCGCCGGAGGATGCAACGCGATCTGATCCCTCCTTTGTGGTGGCCGTGTGCCAGGCGGCTGTCGAAGCGGGTGCCACCACCGTGAACATCCCCGACACGGTGGGTTACGCGACCCCGAACGACTACGGGATCTTGATCCGACGAATCGTGGAGGAGGTGAAGGGGGGCCGAAAGGAAGTGGTCGTATCGACCCATTGCCACAACGATCTCGGCCTGGCTGTGGCCAACTCCCTCGCCGCCGTCGAGGCCGGGGCGCGACAGGTGGAGGGCGCCATCAACGGGATAGGCGAACGCGCCGGCAACACGTCGATAGAGGAGGTGGTCATGGCGTTGCGCGTACGTGCCGACGCGTACGGCGTCGGCGTCGGAGTCACCACCGAGGAGATCTACGAGACATCGAGACTTGTCTCGGAGCAGACGGGCTATCCCATCCAGTTCAACAAGGCCGTGGTCGGGCGTAACGCCTTCGCCCACGAATCGGGGATCCATCAGCACGGCGTGCTCAGGGAGCGCACCACATACGAGATAATGGACCCCGTGGCAGTAGGCATGGGCAGTTCCGTGATCGTGATCGGTAAGCATTCCGGCCGCGCCGCCTTCAAGCACGCGTTGGGTCAGCTCGGCATCGAGGTGAGCGACGCCGTCTTCGAGACGTCCTTCGCCCGGATGAAGGAGATGGCCGACCGCTCCGGCGAGGTGACCCCGGATCAGATCCGGGCCATCGTCGAGGAGGTCGTCGCCGGGATCGAGGTACTGGACGGGGTCACGGCCTCGTTCGAATGAGCAGCTATTCCATAGCGAGAGTCCCCGGCGACGGGACCGGCCCCGAAGTAGTCGGCGAGGCGGTGAAGGTCCTCGACGTCGCTGCTGAAGTCCACGGCTTCGAGACCGAATACAACGACCTCGACCTCGGTGGCGAGCGCTACTTGAGGACGAATGAAACACTCACCGGGGCGGACCTCCAGGCCTTGAGCAGCGCCGACGCCATTCTCTTCGGCGCCGTCGGCCATCCACAGGTGCCGCCCGGTGTCCTCGAGCAGGACATCCTGCTGAGGATGCGTCGAGAGCTCGACCAGTTCATCAACCTGCGCCCTGTGAAGCTCCATCCAGGGGTCAAGGGCCCATTGCGCGACGTCAGGCCCGAGGACATCGACTTCGTGGTGGTCAGGGAGAACAGCGAGGGTCTCTATGCCGGTCAGGGTGAGTTCACCGCCAAGGGCTCCCCATTCGAAGTGGCTGTGCAGCAGTCGGTCAACAGCCGGTTCGCTGTCGAGCGCTGCATCCGATACGCCTTCGACCTGGCCGGGAGTCGGCCCAGGCGACACCTCACCCTCTGTGGGAAGACCAACGTCCTCACCTATGCATGGGATCTGTGGTCGAGAGTCTTCCATGAGGTGAGTGCCGAGTATCCGCATGTCGAGACGGCCTATGCACACGTCGATGCGGCGTGTCTTTGGATGGTCGAGGACCCCCGCCGATTCGACGTCATCGTGACCGACAACATGTTCGGCGACATCATCACCGACCTGGCAGCCGCCATCCAGGGCGGTCTCGGCATCGCTTCTGGGGCCAACATCAACCCCAACGGAGTCTCCATGTTCGAGCCGATCGGCGGCACCGCCCCCGGGTTCGAGGGAACAGGGCTGATCAACCCGCTCGCCGCCATTGGCGCCGCAGGGATGATGCTTCGAACCCTCGGCGAGGTCGCGGCGGCCGACGCCGTCGAGAACGCCGTGGGTGAGGTGGCAGGCTCGCTTCCCTCCCTTCGCGCCGGTGAGATGGGCATCAGTACTACCGAGGTCGGTGACCGGGTCGCCTCGCTCGTCGCCGAGCCCGAGAAGGCCGGGACCCCGGCATGACCGAACCGCGCACCCTCTTCCAGAAGGTGTGGGACAACCACATCGTGATCGACGCAGATCCCACGCTGCTGTACGTCGACCTGCATCTCGTCCACGAGGTCACTTCGCCACAAGCATTCGCCGGTCTCAACCAATCGGGACGGACCGTGAGACGACCCGACCTGACGGTGGCCACGGTTGACCATGGCATCCCCACCACTGGTCGATCGCTAGGGATCCGCGACCCCCTCTCCAAACGGCAGATCGATGCCCTCGTCGAGAACTGCATGGACCACGGCATCACGATGTTCGGCCTCGACGACCCGCGACAGGGAATCGTCCACGTCGTCGGTCCCGAGCAGGGTCTGACCCAACCCGGGCTGCTTGTCGTATGTGGTGACAGCCACACCTCGACCCACGGAGCTTTCGGCGCCCTCGCCTTCGGGATCGGCACCACAGAGGTCGAGCACGTCCTCGCCACCCAGACGATCTGGCAGGCCAAACCACAGTCGATGGCGGTCGAGGTAGAGGGCGAACTGCCCTGGGGAGTCGCTGCCAAGGACCTGATCCTGGGGATCATCGCCCAGATCGGCGTGTCCGGAGGAACCCGACATGTCATCGAATACCGCGGCAAGGCGATACACGACCTGTCCATGGAGCAGAGGATGACCATCTGCAACATGTCGATCGAGGGTGGAGCCCGGGCCGGGATGATTGCCCCCGATGAGACCACGATCCGGTACATCGAAGGCAGACCTTTCGCGCCGAAGGGCGCCCAGTGGGACAAGGGGGTGTCGGCCTGGGAGAGCCTGGTCACCGATCCCGACGCGGTGTTCGACAAGGTGGCGGTTCTCGATGCGTCCCGTCTTGTCCCTCACGTCAGCTGGGGGGTCAACCCGGCCCAGACCGTGCCGGTCACCGGGTCGGTTCCGTCCCCGGACTCCTACGACGACCCCCTGCAGCGGGATGCTGCCGTGCGCGCTCTCGAATATATGGCCCTGAGACCGGGGACACCCATCCTCGACATCGCCATTGACCACGTATTCCTCGGCTCTTGCACGAACGGGCGGATCGAAGACCTCCGCGCCGCTGCCAAGGTTGTCGAGGGCCGCAGGGTCGACTCACGCGTGAGCGCCGTGGTCGTTCCGGGATCGATGCAGGTCAAGGCCCAAGCCGAGTCCGAGGGTCTTCACGAGGTTTTCGAAGCCGCCGGGTTCTCCTGGAGGGACGCCGGCTGCTCGAGCTGCCTGGCGATGAACCCCGATGTCATCCCCGCCGGGGAGCGATGTGCATCGACCTCCAATCGGAACTACGAAGGTCGTCAGGGCCGCGGGGCCCGGACTCACCTCGTCAGCCCCGCCATGGCCGCTGCGGCTGCGGTAGCGGGCCATTTCGTCGATGTCAGGGACTGGGAGGACTCGTGAAGCCTGTCACCACGATTACCGGCACGATGATGCCCCTCGACCGCGGCGACGTAGACACTGATCAGATCATCCCCCAGCAGTTCCTGAAGCGGATCGAGCGGGACGGCTACGGGGAGTTCCTCTTCTACAACTGGGCCCACACAGACGACGGCACGCCGAGCTCCGACTTCATCCTCAACGATCCCGCCCGCCGGGGAGCCCGTGTGCTGGTGACAGGACCGAACTTCGGGTGCGGCTCCTCACGTGAGCACGCACCGTGGGCGATCCAACAATGGGGCTTCGAGGCGGTCGTCACCGCCTCGGCGGCCGACATCTTTCGCAACAACTCGAGTTATGTCGGTCTCCTGGTCGTCGAATTGCCCCAGGATGCCGTCACCCGCCTGATCGAGATGGCTTCTGACCCAACTGCAGAGGTCAGCATCGATCTGGAGAGCCAAACCGTGACGGCCGACGGACTCGAAGAGCACTTCGAATTCAACCCGACCGCCAAGGAGCGACTTCTGACCGGGCTCGATGGGATCGGAGTCACGATGAGCCACGACGACTTGATCGCCTCCCACGAGGAGGCGCGACCGGCGTGGCTGCCCACGACGGTCGACGTCTCCTCTTGAGTTTCTAGCCTCCGAAGCCCAGCGCCAGCATCAAGTCCTGGAACTG
>JBEVIF010000105.1:0-9718 GCA_040510795.1 Acidimicrobiia bacterium | reverse complement strand
TGCCTCCTCGATCACGGCCCTGTGGTCTTCGGGCGAGGCGTTGAGCACTTCGTCGACCTGACCCTGCCCGATGATCACATGCTGATGACGGCCAACGCCCGAGTCACTGAGGAGTTCCTGCACATCGAGCAGCCGGCAGGCCACCCCATTGATCTCGTAGTCGGAGGAGCCATCCCGGTACAGACGACGGGTGAGGGCCACCTCGTCGAGATCCAGGGGCAGCCTCCGTTCGGCGTTGTCGATGATCAGCGTTGCCTCGGCCCGATTCAATGCAGGCCGGGTTGCGGTGCCGGCGAAGACGACGTCCTCCATCTTCCCGGTCCGCAAAGACTTGGTGGACTGCGTACCCATCACCCACGACAGGGCGTCGACCAGATTGGACTTGCCGGAGCCGTTCGGGCCGACGACCACGGTCACTCCGGGCCGGAACTCGAGTCGAGTCCGGTCGGCGAAAGACTTGAAACCGACGACCTTCAGTGACTTCAAATACACAGCAAACACCTGGCAAATGACACGACTGTGATTACTCGAAGCAGGCTAACAGCGGCGTCTTGCCTAGTCGCTCTTCATCGGGTTCGGGTAGATGAAGAAGTCACGCAAGGTCAGATCGGGGGCCACCGCGTCGGATTCCACACCGGCCACGACCGCCATCGACGGTCCGGCCCAAAGCCAGCCGACGAGGCGGTCGACGCCGTCGGCAGGGCCCTGGGCGAAGACCTCGACGCGGCCGTCGGCGACGTTCCTGACCCAGCCAACGAGACCCAGCGAGCGCGCCGTCTGGCGGCAGCCCTGGCGGTATCCGACTTGCTGCACCTGCCCCGAGACATGGGCATGCACCGCCTTGATCATGGTCGCTCCGGCTGGCAGTTGGGGCAAAAGTGACTCGATCTAGCCCTGATGACGATGCGCTGGATAGGAGTGTCGCAGTTCGGGCAAGGCAGGTCGGTTCGGCCATAGACGCTCAACCGGTCGAGGTTCTCCCCGGCGCGCCCATCGGGCAAGAGATATGCCAGGTCGTCGAGACTCGTCCCGCCGTTGTCGATGGCATCGCCCAGAACGCTGCGGGTGGCTTCCAGCAGCCGTGTCAACTCGCCTTCCGACAAGTCACCGCCAGGACGCATTGGATGTATCCCGGCCATGTGCAGCGCCTCATCGGCATAGATGTTGCCCAAGCCGGAGACAATGACCTGGTCGAGCAATAGCGCCTTGACCGGAGCCGTCCTCCTTACGAGTGCGGCTGTCAGGTCTTCGGCCGATGGTGTGGTGTCCCAGGCGTCAGGCCCGACACGGGACATACCCGAGCCTTCCATCTCATCACCGGCTACGACAGCTATGAAGCCGAAGGTGCGGGGATCGATGAAGCGGACCTCGCGACCGTCGTCCAAGGTCGCACGGAAATGAGTGTGAGGGGGCTCGGCCTCCGTCGGGTCGCCGATGGTGAAGCGACCCGACATCCCCAGGTGGGCCACGAGGGTCTGCCCGTCATCGAGTGGCGCCGCCAGGAACTTCCCCTTTCGATCTACTCCGAGCACAGTCCGGCCTTCGAGCCGCTCGTCGATCTCAGTCTCGCCACCTGCGTTGTTCCGGGCGGTCCGGGGATGAGTGGTGCGCACGCTTGTCAGCCGGCGACCTTTCATCGCATCCTCCAGATGGCGTCGGGTGATCTCCACTTCTGGCAACTCGGGCAAGCTCGGCTCCGGGTCGAGGGCTGGTTACCGTACCCGGGCCCATGGAGATATCCCCCAGGCCGTTTGGTGAGATCCTCGCCGAGGGCATGGCGATGCTCGGCCGGGTCTGGAAGCGAATCCTGGCTCCCGCCTTCTGGACATTCGTGCTCCTCGGCGCAGCCACCATCGCGGCCTTCGCTCTCACCGGAGCCGATGACATCCTCCAGCTGATCCTGAGCGACCCTCAGGCGCTGGTCGGGATGAACGAGACAGAGATCACCGAGGCCGGGCTCCTACTTCTCCAGGCAGGCTCGATCGTGCTCGTCTTTCAGCTCCTCGGCACGGGTTTCCTGAACCTGACCGTGCACCGCATCGTGGCTTCCGAGCTCGCCGGTGAGCAGATGGGCGCAGGGGCCGCATCCTCGAAGGCACTCTCGAGGTTGTTCACACTCATCGTGGCCGGGATCCTCGCCGTCGTTCTGGTCGTCCTGGGACTGTTCGCCCTGATCATCCCGGGCCTGTGGCTTGCCGGCGCGTTCAGCATGATTTCCGCCGTCGTCGCCCTGGAGGACGTGGGCCCTGTCGATGCCCTGCGCAGGAGCTTCGCGTTAGTGCGCGGCCGATGGTGGCCAACGGTCGGGTTCCTGCTACTCGTCGGTCTCTTCGGGTCGCTTGCCGCCCAACTCGTTCAGCTCGTGGCCCTTCCCATCGTCGGTGCCGGCGACGTCGGTCTCGGTGCAGGGCTGGGCTTCGTGGTGCTCGTCGTCGCCCAGGGCTTCGTCGTGGCCGCCATAGCGGTGATGGTGACTCTCTGGTATTTGGATCTCAGGTCCCGGAAAGAGCCTCTCGTCACCGAGAGTCTGCGATGAGTCTCTCCAAGGCCTGCTCCGCTGCTCCCTGCTCGGCGTCCTTCTTGGACCGGCCGGACCCCGATCCCAAGGACATGCCGTCCACTTCGACACTTGCAATGAACGTGCGCTCGTGATCGGGGCCTGAGCCATCCGTTAGGTACTCGGGGCGTTTGCCGTCCCTTGCCAGCACCTCCTGGAGACGGGTCTTGTAGTCCTTGAGCCCGGGACGCTCTGCTCGCTCGCCGATACGGCTGCCCCAGAGACGCAGAACGAGATCGGTTGCGCTCTCGAGCCCGGAATCGAGGTAGATCGCGCCGATCACGGCTTCGAGGGCATCGGCCATGATGGAATCCTTGTCCCGGCCCCCGGTCCGCTCCTCGGCCACCGTCAGCTCGATGTGATCGCTCAGGCCGAAGCTCCGGGCAACATCGGCCAGCACCGGCCTGCTGACCAGACCAGCCCTGACCTTCGCCAGATTTCCCTCTGGGAGATCGGTGTAGGTGTTGTAGAGGTGGCCCGTTATCGCCAATTGCAAGACGGCGTCACCCAGGAACTCGAGACGCTCATTGTCGTGTCTCGTGCCGTCCTCGCTGCTGACGGAGCGATGAGTGAGCGACAGTTTCAGCAGCTGAGGGTCCGAGAACGTGTACCCGAGCTGATCTTCCAAGGTCATCAGGAGGCGAGACGGGCAGCCAGCAGTCCGGGGAGATCGTTCTTGGCGGCCTCAGCTGCCATCACAAGTGCGTTGGCGATGGCCACCCGGTTCGATCTGCCGTGGGCGATCACCACGACTCCTTTGACTCCTAGCAGTTGAGCGCCCCCGTAGGTCTCGTAGTCGAGACGGCGCCTCACTTCGCCGAGGGCAGGCAAAACGGACTCCTGGACGTCGGGATCGAGCTCCGAGATTGCCTCCAACGAGTATCTCATCATCACCTTGGCCGCCCCCTCCATCGTCTTGAGGAAGATGTTGCCGGTGAAGCCATCCGTGACGATGACATCCGACTTGTCCTCGGCGACATCGCGGCCTTCGAGGTTCCCGACGAATCTGATCGGGGCCTGTTCGAGAAGGTCGTACGCCTCCTTTTCGAGGTCCCGGCCCTTTCCCTTCTCCTCACCAATGTTGAGCAGACCGACTCTCGGGTCCTCCGCACCGAGCAGGATCTCGGCGGCAACCGAGCCCATGATGGCGAACTGGACGAGTTGCTCCGGCTTCACGTCGGGGTTCGCCCCCGAGTCGAGGACGATGGTGGGGCTGCCGGGGGTGGGAAAGATCGATGCGATCGAGGGCCTGGCCACACCGCTGATCCGCCCGATGTGCACCGCCGCTGCCGCCATGGCGGCTCCTGTGGAGCCGGCGGACACCATGCCGTCGGCCTTGCCTTCATCCACGAGCTTGGCCGCCACGTTGATGGAGGCACCCGGCTTCTCACGGAGGCCGCGAGCCGGGTCGTCCCCCATCGCGATCACCTCTGGGGCGTCGACTATGGGAAGACGTGTGTCGTGCTTGGCGAGCTCGGCTTCGAGGAGTTCGGGGAGGCCGACGAGGACCACGTCGACGCCGCGACTGGCCGCATCGACCGCGCCGGCAACCGTCTCGTCAGGGGCGTTGTCCCCCCCCATGGCGTCGAGGGCGATCCGCGCCAAGGCTCAGGAAGCCTCGATCACCTCGCGGCCGCCGTAGGTGCCGCACTCACGACAGGCGCGATGGGGAAGCTTGGGCTTGCCGCATTGCTCGCAGGCAACTGAGGTCGGACGGGATACCTTCCACGCCGCTTTTCGCTGCCTGGTCCGTGAACGCGACATTTTCTTCTTGGGCACCGCCATTTGGTGCTCTCCTTGGTCAGGGTTCGAGCAGATCTTTCAGGGTGGCGAAGGGTGAGTCGGAATCATCCCCGTGGCCTCCGCAAGGTTCACTATTCAAGTCGGTTCCACAGGTTGGGCAAAGTCCCAGACAGTCCTGCCTGCACAAGGGTTTCGCGGGCAGCGCCAGCGCCAATTCGTCGCGGGCCGGCCCAGAGAGGTCGACCTCGTCGTCGACGATGGCGTAGCCATCCTCGTCGGGCATCGTGCGGAAGTACTGCTTGGCCTCGACCGTGACCGGTTCATCCCACTCGATGAGACACCGCGTGCATGTGAAATGGCCCGTCGCGGTCACGTCGAACTCCGCCTCGACGGCGTCGATGAGGCCGACCACCCGGCCGGAAACGCTCATTGGCCCGTCGACACGGGAATCGCCGAAATCGAGGCTCACGGGAGATGTTCCCTTGGCCGGCCGCTCCTTCCCTGGCGACCCGATCAGGTCGCCGACCGCGACCACGAGCTCATGACTCATCTCAAAGTGGGACGTCGGGGGGCTTGGGACGCGCCTCGTGCAGCTCGTCCCGCGCATCCTGGATCTGGTCGAGGATCTGGTTGAGAATCAGCTCGAGGCGCTGGAGCTTTCGCTCGATCTCGTCTTCGGTCTCGAGCCGAAGACGGCGCGCCTCCCCTTCGGCTCGTCGCACCAGGATGTTCGCCTCTTCCACCGCCTCGGCCATGATGTTCGAGTCCGAGACCAGACCGTCGGCTTCCTTCCGGGCGCGATCGACGATCTCGCGAGCCTTCTCATTGGTGCGTGCGATGAATGCCTCGCGCTCACGGACCATCCACCTCGCAGCCCGCAGCTCGTCCGGCAGGTCGGCGCGGATCTTCTCCAGCATCCCGAGGAACTGCTCCCTGTCGACCATGGCATTGCCGGACAGGGGAACGTTCTTCGCCTCGTGCAGGTAGACGATCAGGTCGTCGACCGTGTCCTGGAGGTCGCTCAGCTCGGCCCGGCTCTCCGGCTCGACCGGCTCGACTAGCGGGGCTTCCTGCTCGTCGGTCATGTCAGACGCTCCTGGAGGGCTTTTTCGACGGCACTTGGTACCAGACCGTCGATCGATCCGCCCAGTTTGGCAACTTCCTTGACCAGGGACGACGAGATGAAGCTCCAATCGGACTTGGTGGCCATGAACACGGTCTCCATCCCGGAGAGGCTCCGGTTCATCTGTGACATCTGCATCTCGTACTCGTAGTCGTCGACGGTCCGCAGGCCCTTCACCACCACGTCGGCACCCACTTCGGCGGCGTATTCGACGAGGAGACCCGAGAACGACCCGATCTCCGCGCGCCCACCGAATAGCTCCTCCAGCAACGAAATACGCTCCTCGATCGAGAACAGCGACTCCTTCGACGGGTTGTCCACGACCGAAACCACGACCCGGTCAAAGGCAGTGATCGCCCGCTCGATTACATCCACATGCCCGTTGGTCGGTGGGTCGAAGCTCCCGGGACAGAGTGCGGTGGTCATACGGCTTCAGCTTCCCTTTCGTACCGGAGGATTCTGGTATCCCCGTAACGCCTATCGGTGGCAACACTCCAGTTTGGCGGAGCCTCCGGGATGGTGTCGGTGTGACGTCTGGACAGGATCACCTCGGCCCTGGCCGCCAACAGGCGCTCGAGGGCGCTCAGATCGGTGGCCAGAGCCGACGATGCCATGTCCCACGGAGGGTCGATGAACACCAGATCGAACTCGCCGCTGGAGCGTTCGAGGAATTCCCGAACCTTGGAAGTCACCAACGTGCCGCCCAGACCCACTCCTTTGATGTTCTGTCTCAGGGCCTCGAGTGCCCGATTGCCGCTCTCGACGAAGGTGGCCGCAGCGGCGCCCCGCGACAAGGCTTCGAGCCCGAACGAACCGGATCCGGCGTAGAGGTCCAGAACTGTGGCCTCCTCGACCCAGCCTCCGATCATCGAGAACACCGCCTCCCTCGCTCGGTCGGTGACCGGCCTCGTGGCCGGAGTGTCGGGTGCGACAAGCCGTCTCCCTTTTGCCTTGCCACTGATGATTCGCATCGCTCAGCTCTTGAACAGCCAGTCGACCGATTCTCCGAGCATGGCCCGCACTTCCTCGGCCAGCTCGGGATGGTCGGCGAGCCCTGGATCCCTGTCGACGATGGCAAATGCGTCATTGCGGGCGGCAGTCAGGAGATCGAGATCCCGGAGCAAGTCGGCAAGCTTCAGATCGGCAACGCCGGATTGTCTCGCCCCGAAGACGGTCCCCTGACCTCGAATCCTCAGATCTTCCTGAGCCAGCACGAACCCGTCGGTGGTGGCGGCCATCGCCGCCAGCCGCTCTTCGCCATCCTCGGTGGCGGGATCGGCGATGAGCAGGCACAACCCCGGGTGCCGGCCGCGACCCACTCTGCCCCGCAGCTGATGGAGCTGGCTCAGACCGAACCGATCGGCGTCCTCGATCACCATCACCGTGGCGTTTGGTATGTCGATCCCGACCTCGATGACCGTCGTCGCCACCAGCACGTCGATCTCACCAGCCCGGAACTCCGACATGACTGCCTCTTTCTCCACCGGTCGGAGCTGGCCATGGATGAGGCCCACCCGGAGATCCGGCATCAAGGCCGAGAGACGGTTGAACTCGGCCCTTGCCGAGGCGGCTTCGACCTTGGGGCTGTCCTCGACGAGGGGACAGACGACGAAGGCTTGACGTCCGTTGGCGACCTCCTCCGCGATCCGCTTCCAGGCCATGGCCTCCTCCAGCCTGGAGAGGAGTTTCGTCTTGACCGGCGTGCGCCCCGGTGGCATCTCGTCGATGATCGAAACGTCGAGATCCCCGTAGAGGGTCATGGACAGTGTCCTGGGGATTGGTGTGGCGGTCATGATCAGCAAGTCGGGGTCGATCTCATCGGCCTTCTCTTTCAGCTTGACCCGCTGCGACACTCCAAACCGGTGCTGTTCGTCCACCACAGCGACACCTAGCCGGTGGAACTGGACCCCTTCCTGAATGAGTGCGTGGGTCCCGACCAGGATGTCGACTTGTCCCGAGGCGACGTCCGCGAGCAGATCCGCACGACTGATATCGGCCCGGTAATTGGCGGCGGCAGTCGAACCGGTGAGGATCCCGATGTGCACGGCCGGCCCCTCCGCGCCGAAGAGGCTGTCCATCCCCAAATCGCTTGGAGCCGAGAAAGGCTCCGGAGACAGGCTGGCTTGGGCGAGTAGCCCGGTGACGCCAAGGTAATGCTGCACGGCGAGAACCTCGGTCGGCGCCATGATCGCCCCTTGCCAGCCCCCCTCCACCCCGCTGAGAAGGGCGGCCACCGCGACCACGGTCTTGCCCGAGCCGACCTCACCTTGCAGGAGACGATGCATCGGGTGGGGCTCACGCAGGTCTTGGCCGATCTCATCCAGCACCCTCACCTGGGCACCGGTGAGCTGATACGGCAATCCTGCGATGAATCGGTCTGCCAATTCGCCACTCGGGGTGTGGGCGAACCCGGTGGCGTCCTCCATCTGACGACGCTTCTGGAGGGCAAGCGACAGCTCGAGCCGGAAGAACTCGTCATACACCAGGCGGTCCCGCGCCGGGTCTACTCGATCAAGCGATTCGGGGAAGTGGATGTCGCTGAAGGCCTGGTCGCGGCTGATCAAGCCTTTCCGCTCCAGCATCTCGGCGGGTACCGGGTCGGGAATGGGCCGCGACCGGGTCAAGGCAATGTGCATGGCACGCAGGATCGCCCAGGGCTTCACCGATCCGACCTGTGGATGCACCGGCACGATCCGGCCGGTGACGATCGATTCCTGGTCGTCTCCAAGCATCTCCACCACCGGGTTCGCCATCTGCAGTGATCCGTTGCGAGACGTCACGGTCCCGGAGAACGCCGCCTCGGTGCCAATCGGGAAACGCTTCTGTAGATAAGGCTGGTTGAACCAGATCACTTTGAGCGTCGCGGTCTCGTCGGCGATGATGGCCTCGGTGATCGATACCTTTTTCGGGCGCCGCGTGTTGATCTTCTTGACCTCGGCGATGATCGTCACCTCGGTGTCGAGAACGACACGATCCAGTCTCGGCTTGTTGGTGCGGTCGATGTACGTCCTGGGAACGTGATGGAGCAGATCGGCCACTGTCCGGATCCCCGCCTTGAACAGGGGCGCGGAATTCTTCGGCCCCAGCCATTTGATCTCCGACACCGGCACCTCGGCCAGACGTGTCAGCGTGGCCATTTCAACTCGCTCGACGGTGTCATCGCCACCAGGCAAACGGTAACTGCGGACTGTGACTTGGCCCGGATCACAGCTATTCTTTCGTTCGGTCGTGGCGGGCCTCACGCCCGTCTACCCTTCCAGACCACTCCAGGAGTCTTCGAGATGTCTTATCGCTGCGAGATCTGCGGCAAGGAGCCGAGCTACGGGAAGACCGTGAGCTTCTCCCACAAGCGGAACAATCGCCGTTGGCTGCCCAACATCCAGAAGGTGCGGGTCCGCCATGGTTCCAACACCCGCCGCGCCCGGGTGTGCACATCGTGCATCCGAGCGGGCAAGATCGAGAAGGCCTGAGCATGCCGCAGGGCGTGGTCAAGATCTACGACCCTGTGACCGGCGCCGGAATCGTCGTCCAGGACGAAGACCGGTCCGAGGTGTTCCTTCGCCCCGGGTCCCTCAAGGGATCGATATTCCGCACTCTGCGACAGGGCCAGCGCCTCGTTTTCGAGACCGTCGAAGAAGACGGAAACGTCTTTGTGTCTTCGGTCAGAGTCGGGCAAGAGGGCTATTAGGCCTCAGAATCGGTAGCGGGTCTGGCTGTAAGGCTCCCCTTTTCCGAACGCCAGCACCTTGGACGGCGCAACACCGAACACGAGAGCCGTGGCCAGGTCGTTCGAGTCCCCATCATCTCCGGCCGGATCACGGAATCCCCCGTCCACCACATCGAAGGGCCAGTCGAGCTTCGACATCCACATCGCCGCCAGGCGCTCGAGCATGTGCGTGTCCGTGATCCGGACCGCTGTGCCTTCGAGGATCACGTCCAGCCCGGTCCGGAACTCATTCGTACCGGTGGTCAGAGCACAGTTTGGGTTCGCCTCGATGTTCTTCGTCTTCTGCTCATCCGGTCCGGTGCAGAAATGCAAGGCCCCGTCGAGCCACATCGCCGGTAGCGGGGTCACATGGGGCCGGCCGCCGCTTCGGACCGTGGATAGCCAGAAGATCTCGGCTACCTCGATCGCGTCGAGGACCGTCTGCCACGGAAGGGGTTTGGCGCCCTCGCTGCTGAAGCGCGCGTCGAGCTCGATGGTGGGTTCTGATGACGGCACCACAGCACTTTCACCACGCCCCACGCAAAATGCAATCAACTAGGGTCACGCCGACCCGAGACCCTAAGGAGGC